>JAHDGC010000282.1:0-5617 GCA_020627865.1 Saprospiraceae bacterium
GCAATGGACTGAAAATCCATGTGTCCCTGGTTCGATTCCTGGAGGTACCACAAAAATGAAAAGGATTGCTAATATGGCAATCCTTTTTTTGTAATATTTCAATACTTGGATTTCATTGATTTAAAATGAAGAAAATAAAAGTGATTTCAGATATAATTTGGTATTTTGATACAAAAAGTCAATCTTTTTCATTATAAAGTATACGGTTGAAGGCGCGTCGTGGTGGCGATGGCCTGTCAAAAAATTGTTTGAGGGACGAGTTTTTTTTGACAAGCATTTTGCTTACTTTTTTGCGAATGAAAAAGTAAGAAAAGCCATGAATAGAACCAGATAAATGGTTTTTAAGATACTTTGTCCAAAATAACCCTATATTCATTTTTATCAATTTTATTTCAGCGAAACGCAAGTTAATATGTCTTAGATTCAAATTTAACATAAAAGTGATTTTTGGGATATTGCTACTCCTTACAGTAAGCTGGGAGATATGGAGCAAAACCACTTTTTTAGTTAAACAAAGCATATTCTATGCTATCCAGAATACTGTCCATACCATTCATCATCGGAGCAGGGGTTTTCATCTTCCTCACCATTTATCAAGATGAACTATGGGCACCTTATATTGTCCCCTGT
Organism: Saprospiraceae bacterium; assembly: GCA_020627865.1. Classification (GTDB taxonomy): domain Bacteria; phylum Bacteroidota; class Bacteroidia; order Chitinophagales; family Saprospiraceae; genus JAHDGC01. The sequence continues at coordinate 631 of JAHDGC010000282.1, forward strand.
ATACTAGCCCTAATTGTATTGTATTTTCTGGAGCCGCAAATAGATTGGTGGTGGTATCAAAAATTCCCTCCAGAGCTAGATGAAAGGCTCCGGGAGTTGATGGTTAAAAATCATCCTTATTATCAAAATTTATCTTTGGCAGAAAAGCAACGGTTTCGGAGTCGTATGGCGCTTTATATGGAAGCACAAGGTTTTATTCCGAAAGGACCGGAAAAATTGCCGGAAGATGTGAAGGGGTTTATTGCTGCGAATGCCGTGCAAATTACCTTTGGTAAGACCGATTTTTTATTTCATCCCTTCGAACGGATCGTGGTCTACTTCCAACCTTTCCCATCTCCACAAATTCAGGAGCACTGGCATACCTCAGAACTCTATGAAGAAGACGGTGTCTTTCTGTTTTCCGCTCAGGAAATGATTATGGGCACAACCCGTCACGGGGATTTTTACAATATTGGATTGCATGAGTATGGTAACGCGTTTACAAAACTTTATAATAAACACGATTTTCCCGCCGAGAGCGAGTTAGATTGGAAAATCTTAGAAACGATCAGTAGCCTAAGCCTCGATCACATCAAAAAAACCATCGGCTTACCTGAAATTCCAATCATTCCGGTCAGCATCCATCACTTTTTTGTATTCCCAGAAAAATTCAAGGAAAAGCTACCCGCTCTTTACGAAAAGTATACACTGATCTTTAACCAAGACCCAATAAACCGCACGACACCGGTTTTGGATAGGAGCATTATTGAGAATAAAAAGTAAGTTTTACTCCTTCTTCTTATCGGCCTTTTTGTTATACTGGCTCATAGCGTGCGCGATCCCAATGGTGCCAAATGCTTTGGCGGCATCTGCCGCATGTTTCAGGATTTCCTGCTGAAGCAAGGTAAATTCCTCATTCGTCCATTTCCCCAAAACATAATCCACCTGCCTGCCCCTAGAAAAATTATTCCCGACACCGATACGCAAGCGGGCATAATTTCCGCCGCCTGTCATCTGGTCAATATCCTTCAGGCCATTGTGTCCGCCCGGTTTCCCCTTAGCCCTGAGGCGAATTGCTCCGAAATCAATATTGATATCGTCCAGAATAACCAACAGGTTTTCCTTTACGATTTTCTTTTTGGTGAGCCAATGACGAATGGCTTTTCCACTTCGGTTCATATAGGTAGAAGGCTTCAATAAGACAAAAGTGCGCCCTTTGTGCCGGAATTCTGCAACATCTCCGAGTGTTTCATGCTTGAAAGAAGCATCAAATTCTTTAGCCAAATAATCCACCACTTCAAAGCCTATATTGTGGCGAGTTTCGTCGTATTCTGCGCCCATATTGCCTAGGCCTGCAATCAAATATTTCATTGGATCCGGTTCTTCTGCTGTTTTTGAAAAAAATTTACGTATCGTTTGAATGATAGATGTCATAAGCCAAAGAATAAAATAAGCTCCACCACAGATAGCACGGACAAACACAGATTATGCCACAGATTTTCACGTATAAAGGGAATCTGTGAAAAAATCTGTGTTCATCTGAATAACCTGCCTTCCTGCTGAAAGCAGGCAGGTCTGTGGTGCAAAAAGACAAACACAGATTACTGTGGTTTTGCTGGAATTTATTTTTCACACTTCACTAGGCCAAAAGGGGTGCCATTTTGAGGGGCAAAGATATATAATTAACTGCAAATTATTTTAATGCTATTTTTTTGAACAATTATACTTATAATTTGTAAATTACTCGTTTCCTTTGTCTTTTTTATTATCAGGTTTTGTTTATTAAAAAGCACGAAATTAACATCATGGCCAAAAAAAAATCATCCGCAATAAATGAACATATCGCAGTCATCGGAGCCAGAGAGCACAACCTCAAAAACATAGATGTCAACATCCCTCGGAACAAGCTGGTTGTCATTACCGGCATCAGTGGCAGTGGGAAATCCTCCTTGGCTTTTGATACCATTTATGCAGAAGGGCAGCGTCGCTACATGGAAACCTTTTCCGCTTATGCCCGACAGTTTATCGGGGATATGGAACGCCCGGATGTGGAACAAATTTCTGGCCTGAGTCCGGTTATTTCTATAGAGCAAAAAACGACCAGCAAGAATCCTCGCTCCACTGTTGGAACCGTTACGGAAATTTACGATTTCCTGCGACTGCTTTATGCCAGAGTTGGCGAGGCTTATTCTTATGTGACGGGAAAGAAAATGGTGAAGTATACCGAAGAGCAAATTCTGGATCAAATCTTGAAAACGTTCAAGAATAAAAAAGTTTACTTGTTGGCTCCATTGGTAAGGGGGCGGAAAGGACATTATCGGGAATTGTTCGACCATACCCGAAAGCAGGGTTTCACTAAAGTTCGGGTGGATGGAGAAGTTATAGATTTGAAGCCCAAGATGCAGGTTGATCGTTACAAAGTTCATGATATTGAAGTGGTCATAGATCGGATGACGGTAGAACCCAAGCGACGGGATCGCATCAATAGTTCTTTGCAAACCGCCCTCAAAATGGGGAATGGTTTGATTATGATAATGGATTATGTGAAAGGGGATGTTTCCTCCTATAGCAGGCATCTGATGTGTCCAGAATCTGGCATTTCTTACGAAGAGCCTTCGCCAAATAGCTTTTCTTTTAATTCGCCTTATGGGGCATGCACAGCTTGCAAAGGATTGGGGCATGTCAACGCGGTGGATATGAAGAAGATTATCCCGGATGATACGAAGAGTATCAAAGAAGTCGGGATTGTCCCTTTCGGAGAAGTGCGGGATACCATGACATTTAAACAACTCCGTTCTATTGCCAAGAAATACAAGTTTACTTTTTCTACACCAATAAAAGATATTCCTAAAGAAGCACTGGATACGATTTTGGATGGTGGTGACAAAAAAATCAAAGTGGATTTGCGTTATACCAAACATGAAATGGTTTACAATCTTGCTTATGAAGGCTTGAAAAAAATGCTGATGCGCTGGTACAATGACTCGACCAGCAATAAAATTCGCAATTGGGCAGAAGCCTTCCTCACGGTGGATGTTTGCCCAGAATGCAATGGACAACGCTTGCGAAAAGAATCTCGCCATTTCAAATTGGGCGAAAAGAATATTTCCGAATTGGCCAATATGGACATTTCGGAACTGGCCGATTGGATGGAGAAGATTGATAAAAAAATGAATGCTCGCCAGAAAAAAATTGCAGCCGAGGTGTTGAAAGAAATCCGGTTACGACTTGGATTCTTATTGCATGTCGGATTAGACTACCTTTCATTAACAAGACCTGCACGAACCTTGTCTGGAGGAGAATCCCAACGGATTCGATTAGCTACTCAAATTGGTTCTCAGCTTACGGGGATTACCTATATTTTGGATGAGCCAAGCATCGGACTTCACCAAAGGGATAACCAAAAGTTGATAGAAGCTCTACGAGAACTTTCCGACATTGGAAACACCGTGTTAGTCGTAGAGCATGATCGGGATATTATGCTGGCTTCTGACTACTTGATTGATCTTGGCCCAGGAGCAGGGAAGCATGGTGGAGAACTGGTTGGAGAAGGGAAGCCCAAAACATTTTTGAGAAAAAATACCCTAACGTCAAATTACCTCAAGGAAAAAGCAAAGATTGAAATTCCAGAAGAAAGACGAAAAGGAAATGGGAAATTCATAAACCTGCAAGGAGCTTCGGGCAACAACTTGAAAAATGTTAACATTAAGATTCCGTTAGGCACTTTTACTTGCGTGACGGGTGTTTCTGGTAGCGGGAAATCAACTTTGATTAATGAAACCCTCTATCCTATTTTCAGGCAACATTTTTATAAAAGTCTCAAAAAACCGATGCCATACGAAGCACTCGATGGCTTGGACAATGTGGATAAGGTTATAGAAATTGATCAATCTCCAATAGGCCGAACACCACGCTCGAACCCGGCAACCTATACTGGCGTATTTACAGATATTCGTCGTATCTTTTCAGAATTGCCGGAGGCTAAAATTCGGGGTTACAAACCAGGACGTTTTTCCTTTAATGTAAAGGGTGGTCGTTGTGAGGAATGCCAAGGTGGTGGCCGTCGGGTTATAGAGATGAATTTCCTCCCTGATGTCATGGTGGATTGTGAGCGTTGCATGGGCAGGCGTTACAATCGGGAAACATTGGAAATCATTTATAAAGGAAAAAGTATCAGTGATGTACTGGATATGACTGTAGATGAAGCGGTAGTGTTTTTTGAAAAAATCCCGAGCATCCATCGGAAAATGAAGACCTTGCAGGAAGTCGGGTTGGGTTATATTTCCCTTGGCCAACAGGCAACCACTTTATCGGGTGGAGAAGCACAACGGGTAAAATTATCGGAAGAATTATCAAAAAGAGATACCGGCAACACCTTGTATATTCTTGATGAACCAACAACAGGTTTGCATTTTGATGATATTCGACAATTGCTAAGTGTACTAAACAAACTGGTCGATAAGGGAAATACCTTGATGGTCATAGAACATAATTTGGATGTTATCAAGGTTGCGGATTACGTGATTGATATGGGGCCAGAAGGTGGGCATCGAGGTGGTACGCTGGTTTGTGCAGGGACACCGGAAGACGTAGCCAAACATAAGGGCAGCCATACGGGATTGTTTTTGAAATCGGAATTACCGTCGCTGTAGAGACGCCATGCATGGCATCTCTACAGCGACGGTATATATTAAATCCCACAATATCACCATTTTAGGTTAACCAATTTCTACCAAAAAGATAAAAAAACGGTCATTTGGGAGGTTCCTCCGAGACAAATTTGTTATTTTGTCATAAAATTATGCGGGCAGGCATAATTCACCAAGATTTTTCTGAGAACCCCAAAATCTATTGCTTATGAAGAAGTTAATCAACCAAGTGTTCAAAGGCTACTACAAGCTGCGGTATCGGAGATTGGAACGCTTCATGGAATCACCCCATGAAGTGCAGGAAGCATTGCTCAAAAAGCTTATAGAAACCGGAGCGTATACGGAATGGGGAGAAAAAT
>JAHDGC010000282.1:5627-8612 GCA_020627865.1 Saprospiraceae bacterium
CTATAGCATTATTCGGAACAAAGAAGAATATGCCCGCTTCGTACCGATAACGGAATATGAAGACCTCAAGCCTTATGTTGACCGCATGATGATGGGAGAAAAGGATGTTTTATGGCCAGGCAGGGTAAGCTGGTTTTCCAAATCTTCCGGGACAACCAGTAGCAAAAGTAAGTTTATTCCTGTCCCTAAAGTTAGCCTTCGTGCAAACCACATCCAAGGAACTTGGGATACGATGAATCTCATGTATCGGAATCTCCCAAACGCAAAGATGTTCGAGAAGAAGAGCTTAATTATGGGCGGTAGTTTATCCACTTTTGCACCTTACCCCAAAACAAAATTCGGTGATGTTTCAGCCATTATGACGAAAAACATGCCCAAAGTTGCTCATCCTTTTTTTACACCAGACTTTGAAACGGCACTTCTACCCAACTTTGAAGAAAAGATAGAGCGCATGGCACATTTGCTCTCCAACGAGAAAAACTTGGTCTGTATTGGAGGTGTACCCACATGGACGATTGTACTATTCAGGAGAATTTTGGAGTTGACCGGCAAAAACCATATGCTAGAGGTATGGCCAGAACTGCAAGCTTATATTCATGGTGGTGTTGCCTTTACGCCTTACAAAGAACAATTCCAACAATATTTACCCTCCGATAAGATTGTTTACCAAGAAATATATAATGCCTCCGAAGGATATTTTGCTGTCCAAGACAGGATTGGCGACGAAGGGATGTTGTTGTTATTGGATAACGGTATTTATTATGAATTTTTACCGATGGATCAATGGGGCAGAATGGATGCCAAAGCAGTGCCTTTATCCGAGGTGGAACTAGGGGTAAACTATGCCCTTATCATCAGTACCAATGGTGGTTTGTGGCGCTATTCCCTTGGGGATACCGTTAGTTTTGTTTCTAAACATCCTTATCGGATAAAAATAACAGGCCGCACTAGGCAATTCATCAATGCTTTTGGAGAAGAGGTCATGGTAGGGAATACAGATAAAGCCTTGGCGATGACTTGCCAAGAAACGGGCGCACGAGTCAGTGAATATACCGCAGCTCCGATCTACATGAAAGATTTGGGGAAAGGTGGCCATCAATGGTTAATCGAGTTTGAGAAAGCGCCCGACAATCTGGAAAAATTTACGATCTTATTAGACAAAAATCTACAAAAACTCAATTCGGATTACGAGGCCAAAAGGTATAAAAATATGGCTTTGGAACGCTTACAATTGCATGTATTGCCCAAAGGGACTTTTCATAAATGGCTCAAGTCGAAAAATAAATTTGGCGGACAACACAAAGTGCCGAGGCTGTCTAATAATCGGGATTATGTGGAAGAAATCTTGTCTTTTACAGGAAGACAAAATATTGAATATTAATTACAACAATAATACCACAAAAAAAGATAAAAGTGCTAGCAACGAAAGACAATACAGGGTACAATTTGTTATAAAATTCCATCCCTGTTAATTATATGTGAAAATTTGAAATCCTGTTGTTTTTTTCTCAAAATCAAAATACCTTGTAGGTATAAATTCCGTTTTCAATTTTTTATTACAACAAACTATTATGCTCCCAATCAATACGATCAATCGGTATTGATTGGAAGTGATTTTGGTATCCTAAAAATTTTCTGCTATGAAATTTATCCTATCCTTTGTAGTTCTTCTTAGCCTTATTTGGACTTCCTCTTGCATTACCGGGTATAATGTTGTACAAGGTGACTACGATGAATTTAAAAATATCCAACGTTATGTTTTAAAACAGCAATTTCGGCCAAAGGAAGCGGTAGCTCCTGTATCAATGATTACCCATTCTTTAGTAAAAGAAATAAGCTCCAATACTAAATCTAGTTATTTTCTGTATGCGACATTAAACGCCAATGCCAATAGTTTTGCATTGGAAAAAGAGTTTTACATTTCCATTGATGGAGACAAAAAATTGAAAAAGATTGAAGACTTGATTATAGAAAACAGAAATAGTATCAGTGAAAACTCTAAACAGATACTCACGGCAGATTCTACGAAAATGAATGTGATTACCGGTTATTCAAATGCAGAATGGCGGGAGAATAAATTCAAACTGGAGCTAAGTGACACAGATATTGCAGCTATTATGAATGGCGAAGAATTAAAATTTCGATATTATTTTGGAAGTGAACCGGCTACCATCAGGATTCGTGGCAAAAAGCTTAGAAAAATGAAAGATTTAATTGCCAGAAATTAGTTGCTTGATACTACGACTGCCATCTATAGCGGTTCATTTTCTAAGGATAAAATTTTTCCCAGAATCACTCTAAAACCTCCTCCAGAATTTTATGGGCATTAATCGACTTCAAGCCTTCCACATGAAGTTGATAGTAAGCAATGAGTTTTTCTAACAATATTTTTCGGTCTTTTTTGGATAGCTCCAATTCATGCGACAAGGATAAACTTGATTGCATCAATCGGAAAAACTTTTCACTTAGATTTTCATCTAAAAAAAGGCTTGCCTGAGAAGGGACATTGGTATAAATGCCTTCCTTTAAATCAAAAAATGGAGTCGCTTTCCCATAATTTTCTCCTGGCTGGAACCCTAAAAAAACACTTAACTCTGCCATGAAAACAAGGGGAATCCGGGAAATACTATGTGGCGTCTGATCCAAAAACTGAAAACTGTTGAAGAGGTATTCAAATAATTTTGCGTTTACCCCTGCTTCCTTGACACTTTTAGAACAAAGCTCTATCATAAACAAGCCAACAGCGGATTTATAAATACTAAAAGGGATTTCTTGAAAAATATAGGCCGAACGAATTTCCTTGATCCGGTTCAGGTCTTTCTCTTTTCTTTCATACGCCACCAAATCCACAAGAGACATGACCTGCAACAAACCTTGACTAACTGTCGATTTTTTCTTCCGTACTCCACTGATGATATAACTGCGCAAGCCTTTTTCTTCGGTATAAATATCCGCAATGTAACTCGTCTCCGAATACTTTATCGT
>JAHDGC010000283.1 GCA_020627865.1 Saprospiraceae bacterium
CGTCATGGTAGAGACAAGGCATGCCTTGTCTCTACCATGACGACGACCACGACCAACGTAACAAAAATAAAATCAATTACACGATTCCATTTTTATTTCCAATTCGCCACCCTGTTCAACGGTAAAACCCGCGTCCAAAATAATGGCATTGCCGGCCTGCAACACGGTATTGTCGCCAGACAATATTTTTCCATTGGCTTGAATGATTTCGGCAGCCTGATGGGTGCCTGTCGGAATTTGGTTGACTAAGGAAATTACCTGTGGGCAAGTAGAACCTTCGCAAGTGATCAGGTTCCCTTCTCCATCATAAATGGGGATGAACAAGCCTCCTACATTTATATTCATCACTTCCGTAAGATTATTACTGGAAGTTACGGTAACGGTATAGTTCCCAGCAGGTAAATCATCAACGGTAGTGGTCGTATGCCCTGTACTCCACAGGATCGCATAGGGACTGATACCGCCCTCAACATTCACCGTTGCTGTGCCCATTTGATTGCATTGTTCTGGGGTACTCGTCACATCAATTAGCATATTAAGATCAGAGGCTCCGACTTCAGTATACAGTCCCTCATATGCTCCCCCGACAGCACTATACAAATCTGCTGTTCCGGTCATTCGTTCGCCGGGGCTTGCCCTGATACTTATCGGGCTATCCACTGGCAAATCTCCATCTATGATAATCTCAAGGATGCCTAATTCACCACAAGGACGATTATTTTTATCTGTTCGAGTCAGGGCTACATCAAGGCAATTGTCATATGCCTTATAATTAATAATCTGGTATTGCGGATCAAGCTCCAAACAAGAATTTGAAATATTCAAAGTTGCATCGCTCACCGATAAATTACCAAAACAAATTGTAAACGCAAAACCATGTGTCTGAACAGGGACATCGTTATTATCCAAATTTACAGCATAGCGCAACACGCCAGCTTGTAGCAAAGGTAATTTGGTTAAGGTATAATTGCCTCCATCTATCGACGCAATATCAGTAACCCTAGTCGAATGTATAAATCCCATATTTTGGATAAGGGCTACCCTATCGAGACCATCCACCATGCCGTCTCCATTGCCATCTTGGAACTTGCCATTGATGCCCCTAACTTCAATATTCCAATCCGCAGCATCGTAGCCCATCCATGCAATAGAAGTCGTTGCTCTTGGTGGGCCAACATTGCCATTAGCCAAACCCCAATACATCAGATCATTGGGCGCAGCAGTACCATCATCATTAAAATCTCCCGGCCATACTTGGGAACCAGCATATTCCACAGCTTCCGTTTTTAAAATCAAATTGGTCAAAGGATCTGCCGGAATGGTAGCATCCGCATTGGTAATTTCACAACAATACAATCCCGCCTCTGTTGGCGTATAGCTATTATTCCCTGTTATGGTTTGTACCAATACACCATCCCGATACCATCTGTAGGTATTTTTAGACAAGGTACCACCTGCATCCACAGAGAATATACCGTCGGAAAGTTGTAGCGAAATAAGATCTTGTGGGGCATACTCCTGCACACCAATAGCGGCGTTCGACAGCGTTTCTATACCCGCAAATGTAAGATTATTGTTTTGCAAAGTAATACGAACTAGATTAGGCAAACTGCTGATACTTTCCGGTACTGCTCCCGACAAATTATTATCATTCAAAAACAAAGAAGATAGACTCGTGAGTTGCCCCAAACTTTCAGGGATACTCCCGTCGAGATTATTGTAGGGCAAATGTAAGATAAGCAGTTGATTTAACAAGCCCAAATCGGCAGGGATTGTTCCAGTCAGATTATTCTCTCCCAGACCGAGATAGAAAAGATTGGGAGCAGCTCCTAATCCAACAGGAATACTTCCCGAAAGATTATTGTTATCCAAAGAAAGCCATTCCAGATTAACCAAGTCTCCCAAGGCATTGGGGATTGCGCCGCCAATAGTATTGTAACTTAGATCAAGGGTAATGAGGTTATCCAAATCCCCCAATTCATCCGGCAGGGTTCCGGTTAGGTTGTTGAAAAATAAAATCAGTTCAGAAACACAGCCATCCGCCATTGTCACCCCATACCAAGTATCCATAGGCTGATTCAGGTTCCAGCCTGTTGCCCAGTTGCTGCCATTGGTACTATTGTACAAAGCCACCAATGCGAGGGAATCTCGGTTGCGACAAGCCCCCGGCACGATACATCCTACCAAGGCATTCCAACCATCTTTGACAATGCTTTCATCTGAGGTGAATTCAAAAGTCAGGCAGCCCGAAGCATGTGTCGAAACAAAAGGGCCAGGAATTGAGGAATTATCTTCCCCGCAGTATTCACCGATGTAAGGAGTAGTGTTAGAATCTCCATTATATACGATAAGTTTATCCTGACAAGCACCCGCAGAAGAAACTTCTACATCAAATGCAGTGAAAGTAACCGTAACCGTTTCCCCAGGACTATCCGGACAAATTATGGTGGTTATTTGTTCATTATTTTGGTAAGAACCATCTTCCCCACCAGAATCCGTAAATAAGTCTCCACAGCTTGGTGGCGGTTCTGGTATATCAGAACAAGTCAAGGCATTGAATGCATTTAACCGCCCACAAGTTACCGTGATGTCGGTAAGTGCGGCAATAGGGACAACATTATCTAATATACAAGATTTCACATTCGTATGTGTCATGTTAGGCGAATAGCCCCACAACAATGCACAGGCACCGGCTACATGAGGTGTCGCCATGGAAGTGCCATGGAAGCATATTGATTGCCCGGAATACAACTCAAGATACTGCTCCCCGGTGCGCCCAGATCAACCGTTGTTGCCCCATAGTTAGAAAAGGGAGAAAGGTTGTCATAACGATCCAGCGAAGCAACAGCTATGATGTTTTCATTGTCATAAGAAGCAGGATATACAGGATTGTTGTCGTTGTCATTGCCATAATTATTTCCAGCAGCCGCAACGAATAAGTGTCCATTATTGTTTGCATTTTGAAGCGCTGCATACAATGTGTTAGAAAAATTGCCTCCCCCCCAACTGTTGTTACTTATTGGCATGTTCATAGCAACCGCATAATTTAAGGCCTCTACAGCATCTGAGGTATAGCCCCAGCCGCCATCACTTAGAAATTTCAAGGCGGCGAGTTGAACATTCCAACAGACACCGGCTACACCAATATTGTTATTTCCATCTGCCCCTACCGTTCCGGCGCAATGTGTTCCATGATTGTTTCCATCAAAAGGATCGTTGTCATTGTTTATAAAATCCCAGCCGACAAAGTCATCTATATAGCCATTGCCATCATCGTCTATACCATTTTCGTCTCCGGGATCAAACACCCATTGTCCGTTGATAAATTCAAGAACACGACCATCTCCATCGGCATCTTCTCCGAGGTTATACCAGATGTTATTCACCAAATCTTCATGGCCATAATCAATGCCGGTATCAATAATGGCTACTACGATATTTTCGGCATCGGTGTTGATATCCCAAGCTTCGGGCGCATCAATGTCTGCATCGGCTGTACCGCCACTTTGTCCAGTGTTGTGCATCCCCCAGAGGTCGGAAAATTGTGGGTCGTTTGGAATCGTGGCGTCAATGCTTAGCTTGTAGTTAGGCTCGATAAATGCGATGTCGGGATGTTGTCGGTAAGTTGCGATCAATTGGATAATGTCCGAGTTATTGGATGTAATTTCCAAAAGTTCGGTGTTGATGTTCTCGAATGATTTTAGGGTGTGAGCTTCTAGTTGATTTTTAAGGTTATTTTTCTGTTGTGTGGTGCGGTGTTTTTTCCAACCAATTAGAAGCTGGTTGGGAGCGAAGTTTTGGGCGGTGCCGTAAAGGCTAAACATCAATAATAGGCATACTACGAATAGTATGGTGTGGCATTGTATTTTCATACAAATTTGTTTTTACTTCTACGTTTCGCCGAATTTACATACAAAGAAAACGTGTGGAATATCATCAGAATTCTGTCTTAGAATCAAATAAGCTTGTTTCTTTTTGGGCTTTGTTACTTTTTGCATTCGCCAAAAAAGTAACCAAAAACGCTTGTCAAAAAAAACTCCTCCGTCGAACAATTTTTTGACTCGCCATCGCCACCACGACGTACCTTCGACCGTAATTAGATGCTGAATATCAATTCAAAATTTTACTTCAAAATCAGTGAAACGTGAATTTATTAGTAATGAGTTTTTTAAATCCACAACAAATATATTATCATTTTATATTCTTTTATGTTACTTTTATGAGACTAAACATAGTATTATATCGTATTCAACTATTACAACATATTGATTATCAATTGACAATAGGCACAAAATTATGGGCCAAACATATGACAACATTTTATTAAGCCTGCTGGATACTTACTCCGAACAAGAAATGCAGGGCTTGAAACAGTTTATTGCTTGTGATTATTTTAATAAAGACAAATCACTGTTGCTTTTACTAGAAGGATTACAGCAATGCATGGCCGCACGATTGCCTTTGGATGCAACACAACGTCGGAAATTATTTTGTGATTTATTTCCCGAAAGGAAGGCCAAACAAGATATGTTGAGTACCAAAGAGAATAATTTGCTCAATGCACGGATGAGTTTGTTGACTCGATTGGCAGAACAATTTTTGGTAATCCAAAGTTTACAAAATCGGGAAGCTTACCAGTGTGAATTATTGTATGAAAATTTACTAGAAAGGAACCAGTTTCGCTTGCTCCAACGGCATTTGCGCAAAGCAGAAAAAAAGATGCAGCAGGGCGAACAGAATAGTTTGAGTTTTCATACTCTTGCGATGAAAGTTAAAAACACGGAGCTGCATTTTTTGCACAAGACGGATCAATTAGATCAGCAAGCGACTATCGGAGCGGTTGTTCATCATCTTGATATAGCTTATCTGTTACAAAAACTAAATCTCTACTTGACAGCGTTGACAATGGCAGAGTTTGCTCCAGACCAATCTTTTGACCGAAAAATATTCGACACTGTAAATGAAATGTTACAAATAGCAACTTATGCCAACCATCCGGTCATCCGAATTTACCGAACGGCCTTTCGGATGTTAGAGACAGATGATACAGATGCCTATTCGGAGTTGCTACAGCTTTTACAAAAACATCATACTTCCATTCCTGTTCGGGATGTAAAAGACCTTTACAATACCGTTTCCAATTTTTGCATCCGGCAAATTGTCCGAGGGCAGTCACAGTATCGGAGAAAATTATTCGAGTTGTACCTCATTCTGGATGCAAAAAACTTGTTGTTAGAAAAAGGATTTATGCCCTTGAAAAGGATGAAAAACTTCATGGCCTTGTGTGGACAATTGCGGGAATTTGAGGTAGCGTTACAGGTCATAAAAAAGTATCGACCTTACCTTCAGCAGGAAGTAAAACACAGTGTGTGTTCTTTTTGTTATGGAGCAATTGCTTTTTATCAAAAAAACTATGATGCAGCTTTGAAAAATTTGCATAAGGTCAAAAAAATTAATCCGGCCTACGACGTGGATTGTAAGATGCTTATCCTGAAAACTTTCTACCATATCGATAAGGATTATAATGAAGCAACAATCCAGTATTACAAAGGAGCACAAAAATTTATTATGGCATATAAAGGATTGCCCACGGAAAGAAAAAAGGCCTATCATAATTTTATTCGGATTCTGATTAATTTATACAGATTGAAACATGGTACGGGGAAGATTACTTTCCAGAGGATCAAGGAAAAATTGAAGCAGTTAAAATTGATTAGTGATCGGAAATGGTTGGTGGAGCAGTTGGATTCATAAATTTTAAAACCGTAGAGACGCATTGCAATGCGTCTGTACAGCCCCCGCCAATATCCATATTTTAAAATTACAGCCCTACAAAATAAACATTTCTAAACGCCGTTTGAATTACGGTATACTTTTCACAACGAATTTCTGACTATAGAGAATTAAACTTATGGATAGAGTTAAAGTTATTTTTAAAATTGCATTTCTGCTTGTTTTATGCAATGCTTTTCAAACGACTGCTCAAAGTGATGCTCGCTTTGGCATCCGGCTTGGCCTTAATGAATCTACGTTTAAAAATATATTGCCCGACCCTTCCAATTTAAACCACTTTAGATTGAAAGCCTCTTTACATGCAGGCGTTTTTTATCGAAAAAAAATAGCTTCCCAATCCAGCTTAGAAACGGGCTTGTATTTTTCCGGAAAAGGTGCTCAGTACAAATATGGTATGGATGATACACAGGCCAGTATACGATTAAACTACTTGACCTTACCGCTACATTACCAATACCATATTGGCAATCTCCTGCTCGAAGTAGGTCCTTTTTTGGGCTATCAACTTTCTGTAAAAGTCGTGGCAGAAGAACCTAATCTTGTTGATACTAGTTTTCTCTGGAAGAAGGATATAGACTATGGCCTAGGGGCAGGCATTCAGTATCAACTGAACAGGTTGGCAATGGGGATTCGTTATGAAAGGAGCTTCGCCTATCTTTCTGATGTTTGGCTAACAGATGAAAATGGGGAGCCTTTAAGAATGGAAAAATATGGTTCTAACAGCGTGTTTCAGTTTTCTATTGCTTATTCGATTTGGGATAAGGATTAGGGGATGCTTTGATAAACAAAAGGAAATTCTGCATCGCTCACCCTGTCCCCCTAAAAGGGATTCCAGCCCGCAATTTCCTTTTGTTTTTAACATTAAAAAACATTACTTTATATCTACCCCAAAAATGTTATCTTTGTGATTTTGAATCGCATATAACATACAATGAGCCTTTCTACTTTTCAGTATGCCATCATCCTATGGTGTATCATTGCCATCATCACTTTTTTATCGCTTGTTTTTACTAAGATCAGGGCACCTTATGGCAGGCATGCCAACGACAAATGGGGGAAGATGATTCCGAACCATTGGGGCTGGTTCTGGATGGAGCTTCCGGCCTTGTTGCTATTTCCTACACTTGCCATTTTCGGGCCAGCAGAAAAAAATATCATTACTTGGATGCTCGTTGCATTATGGGTATTGCACTATTTTTATCGAACGGTTATTTTCCCTTTTCAGCTGAATACGCGGGGGAAAAAGATGCCTTTGACGATCGTGTCTAGTGCTGTTTTTTTTAATGTAGTTAATGGATTCCTCAATGGTTATTTTGTGGGCTTTATTGGGTTGCAAGATCAAAATGCATTTTCAGCAAATATCGCAATTGGATTGTTATTGTTTTTCACGGGCATGTATATCAATCGAAGTGCTGACAGAAGATTGATTGCACTCCGGACGGAAAATACGGATTATCAGATTCCGAGGGGTTGGTTGTTTGAATACATTTCTTGCCCGAATCATTTTGGCGAAATCATGGAATGGATCGGTTTTGCCTTGATTGCATGGAATCTTCCAGCAGTCAGTTTTGCCCTTTGGACATTTTGCAACCTTATCCCTAGAGCTTTAAATCATCACGATTGGTATCAAGAATATTTTGACAATTATCCTGCGAAGCGGAAGGCGGTTTTGCCTTTTTTGTGGTGAGGAATTTTTCCCTTCAAACGCTCTAAACCACAATCAAAAGCATCTCGGAATCCAATTGTTACAATAATGCTACACTTTGAAAATTTTTACAAATAAGGATATGCTGCAAAATCTCCTTACAGCCAACGGATGCGATTCCATCCATCAGGTAACCGTCGTTTTTAAGGACAATATTGCAACAACAGAAATGCAAGAATATTGTGATGGCGAAACTCCAACCATCCTAGGCATTCCCCTCATGCAGGATACCGTCTTGACGCAAAATCTCCTGTCGGTCAATGGATGCGATTCGATCTTGGAAATCTATGTGCTTTTCACACCAGAAATAGAAACCCAATTGACCGACACCCTTTGTGCAGGCGAATACTTTTTATTTCTAGGGGATACCATCTCCCAATCCGGTGTTTACTCCCAAACCCTAGCGTCCTTATCCGACAACTGCGACACCAACTACGTTTTAACAATATATACGCATCCAGAAATTAATTATAATCTGCCGGCAACCATAAATGCTTATGCTAGTGAACCCTTTGAGCTACCTCTAGCCGTCAACAATACCTCCCTGCAATATTCCTGGTTTCCGAAAACAGGCCTAAGCTGCTATGATTGCCAACTTCCCATGGCAACCCTTACGGAGAACCAATCCTACACCGCCATGATAACAAGTCCATCTGGCTGTACCGACATTGCTCATGTTGACATCCTTGTGGAAGAAAGAACTTCCGTGTATATCCCCAATGTTTTTAGCTCGAATGATGACCAGCAAAATGATTATTTTGGCGTGTTCAGCAATGTTGAAATTGAAATTATTACCTTGCAAGTTTATAACCGATGGGGAGCCTTGATCTTTGAACAAAAAGATACCCCAATCAATAATCCGATGGCAGGCTGGGATGGCACCTTTAAGGGAAATCCCGTAGAGCCGGGGGTATATGTTTATAAGATTTTATTGCGACAAGAAGACGGTACCGTAGAAATGAAAGTAGGAGATATTGGTTTGGTTTGGTAGATAGTAGATGCTAGATTTTTAGACTCACCTCTAACTGATTATTAGATTTTCATCAAAATTTAATTGTAAAAATAATTTTGTTTTATAACTTACTTACGGTAACTCATCATGGCT
>JAHDGC010000284.1 GCA_020627865.1 Saprospiraceae bacterium
AAAGAGATGGCTTTAGGGAAAAATTCACCTTTGCGATCGCTACCATCTGGGCCAACTACAATCAAATTAATTTGAAATTTCTTCACCCCTTCCTTCGCAAGTGCTTCGACCTTATCTGTAATATCTATCCTGAAATTTCTTCTTGCGTTATGATTTGGCGGGCGAATATCGTTATCCCTTTTAACTGCTGGGGGTGGTGCACAATGTCCGGGTCCTCCAACACATCGGCCATGCCCCCAGAAGAAAACAGAACCCGCATAAAATTTATTTTCATCGTTGGCAGGCGTAAACATATCGGCGTCTGGGCTGTTCAGGAAAATCCGAACGATGAAAGAATTTTCAGGCTGTATCACTTCATGAAAACGCAACTCTACCCTACCTGTAGATTTAGCGGATTGATAGAGCGATGTGTCAAAACTAATATAGTCGGATTTAAAAACAGAAACACCACTTGGATTTTCTAACTGGAATACATGCCCTACGGATGCATATTCATAACCGAGTTTTTCTATACTCAAAGCATCTCTAACAGAATAACCTAAACCGGCCAACACACCATCCTCTTCTACAGGCCCTAATCCGGGATTACATTGTTGCCATTTATTAAAAATACGATCAATCATAACATGATGTGGCCAAAAAATTGGATCAAAACCCGCCGTTAGATTACTAAGCATATCTCCCGTTTGAGGTTCGTTTTCATTATCTTTCTGATAATTTTTATTGTAACCACCGACCCAGATATGCATGGTATTATGGGGAGCCATATCCAGCACACCAAAGGATTGGTTATACTGTGGGCCTCCACCAAAATCTCGCCAATTGTCTACAGCAAGAATGCTTTGCACATCTTTTTCCCTCGGATAATGGTGGTGAAACATTTGTTGTAAACTATCATCTCCCATCGGGATTGGTTGGCCATCCCTACCTAGCACAAAATCTCCACTATCATTCAATTGGTAAAACATCCCCGGATACCGGAATGGATACCAAAGTGGATTAATCAACTCTAATTGTGTTGTAATATCTTGACTCCAATCTTTATATTCGCCATCGACAATATCAGCCATGTAGAAAAGTTCGACACCAGAATTGAATTTAATATTCTTAATTTTTTCCAATTTATCAACAATACTCTTCCATCCTTTTTTCTTTTTATCCAATGCTTCAATTCCCTTGTCATTAATCCAGCAACGATAAATTTCTGGGATAATGGCACTAATAGGCCTCTTGGGATAGTCAGGATTTTCGTCCGGAATTTTTCCATTATTATATTCAGGATCTGTCCAATCCCAGAAAGGCAAAGTGACACTTGGATCAAAGTCTTGCAAAGTCTGTTCAAACTCATACAAGAACATACGATGCCAAGTGAGGAACTGCTCCCAACCATGTTCACAAACATTGCCGTGCAACTTCCCCCAAGAGTAAAGGCTTCTTCGATCCCTTGGCCATGCATTCAACTTTTTCAATTCATAGGTTGCACAACGCAAACGATAAACTTCATCTTCGGTTAAATTTTTAATCTTTTTTCGTTGCTTTATTCTGGGCTTATAAATATCGGTTAGTTGCAAATTAATATCGTATTTAAACCCGTTACTATCTCCCGCTAAAGTGGAAAGTATTTCTGTGCCAGAGCATCCTCGATCAATCCATCCAGCAATTAAATCAATATCCTCATCCGATACTTTTTTGCCACCCCAAGGTAAGCGCGGAAAATGCCCATCTGTATTTTCTGCGTCTACAATGGTTTCTTTATCAAAAGGAAACTCTCCCTTCAGCCCTTTAATCAGTCCAGAATCAGCCCCTCTTCCTGGACAAAGTACCTTTGGAGGGGCAAGCATTAATTTGAACTTCTCCTTTGAAGCTTTTTTGGTTGCTTCGGGATTTGGCGGACCACAACAACTATCTGGTTTGTCTACTAACATTTCGGAGCAGGAGGATTCCGGTATCGGCGCAATCATCCTGATGCCATAAATGACGACGGTTTGCAATTCTTCCAAGGAAAGGGTTTCCCAGAAATTTTTGCAGCCTTGATAATCTGCTTGATATCCGGCTGCAGCTTCATTCAGAATTTCTTTTACCCTTTCGTAGGTTGTTTTATCTGGTTTCTTTGAACGAGCCATAGATTTTATTGATTAATAATTTTTCGAATTTTAATGTTTCTTATTTCTGCCAATTCTTGTGCATCTTACATTCCAGACATTTACATCACTGGCAATAATATGTCGTTCCTATGGAACTCATATCTAAAGACGTATCGGGAATATTTTGTCAAGTTCATTGTTCAACTTGTTGTTTTACCAAAAGGTAACCATAAAGGTCTTCGGGATAATTGATAACCAAAGGACGTTGCGATCAAAACAGCAACACCTAAATACATTATTAATGTTATATTTAATATAAATTTTCCGAGCAGCAACAGTACCAAACCGGAAAAAATCCATCTCATGTAAGTGAACCTTTTTCTGATGAAAGCTTGGTACAGCGTAAATCCTACCGAGGCTATTAGGAAAATAACCATTGCAGGTAATAACCATTTCGGATATGGTATGGCACTAAAACCCAATGCACTAAAGATGCTCATGTAGGCTGCCCAACAAAGTGGACACTTTGGGATGATCGCGACCCCAACAACCGAAAGTATCGAAAATTTTATCTTTGGAAATTTTCGTTTTCCTTCTTTTTTTTGGGTAATGCTATTTTGTTTTTGAGAAATCAATTGCATTAATTCCGACTCGCTCGGCACCTCACCGGCCTGTACTTGTAAGGTTAACTTTTCATTGATGAACAATGCAAAAGGAGACTCATGTTTTAGCCTTTCCGGCAATGCTTCATCATCGCTTTTCCATTCTTTCCAAAAGACTTTATAACCAGATTTGAGCAACGCTAAGCGCAATGCTTTTCTGATTTCAGAAATTTGCCAGCAATCCGCATTGTAGACTAATTCTATGATTGTTTCTTTATTCATGTTTTGTTTTCGTTCCAGAGATTGCATCTCTGGCAATGATATATCGTTCCTGTCTGCATGACTTGACAGGCAGGCCTACGGAACTCATTTTCTAAACATAATCCTTAGGTAAAAACTGTTTCTTTGTTTCTGACATGCCTTCGTTTCCAGAAGGGCGCATCTGCCCAACGGGTTTCTTCTTGATAAAATTTTTGGCGAGTTTCTAAATAGGTTTCATAATCTTCTTTCATGAGACGATTGTATTTTTGCAAACCAATATCTCCGATTCCTTTAAAATGGTCTAGTGCAACATAAGCCGTGAAGATGCCTGTTCGCAATGCTTTTACCATACCTCCTGACGAAAGCGGATCATAAGTACAAGCTGCATCTCCTGTGGCAACCCACCCCTCACCTCCTAGAGTATCTAATTGAAAAGAAGCTGCTGGGAAAATTTGTGGATCGTCGAGGAGTTTAGAATTTTGAACCCGCCGGCTAGTATGCAGAGACTTCGAAAGTTTATTTAAGAAATTTTCTGATTTCAACATCTCATCTTTTTTCACCAAATCAGAGTCACTCATCCATGCCAATACCCAATTATGTTCAGCAGTCTTGGCTGCATACCACCATCCAGATTCACATGATTCCACAAAAGTATAACTAGCAAAATCATTTTCGTATACATCTTGTTTAAAAACACCAAATACACCAACTAATTGATCCATCCGCAACTTTCGAGCATCTTCCCGCTTAGCAAATTCAGCATTTCTCCCAGAAGCATCTACAACAAATGCTGCCTGTATTTCTTTTTTAATGCCAGCTTCATTGACATGAATATGCCAACGATTTCCGTTATAACGATGCCCACAATAAGCACTATTTTTTCTGAGGATAATATTTTTTTCAACAATTTGCTTCCTTAAAAAAGCATCAAACTGTACTCGGTCAAGATGCCAACCGTTTCCACTAGTTTGGTAGATGAATTCATGCTCATAAATTTCTGGAGAACCCCATGCTGCAGCACTACCAAAAGCACATGGGTAGTTTTCTCCAACAAAAGCTTTCCATATACCCAGCTGTCTCAAAAAAGCAGCTCCTACAGGGGTAAGACTTTCCATCATCCGCTTCTTTCCTTTTCCACTTTCCAAAACAGCTACGCTATATTCTGGCGCATGTTGTTTCAACATTAACGCTGTCGCAATACCAGCAGGACCAGCCCCGATAATAAGCACATCATATTGTAGTTTGTTTTTCATTTTATAGATTTTCTGGGTTGTCTTTCAGGCATAAAAAACCTAGCTTTGTGGATTGCACAAAGAATTTATACTTACAGTGAATGCATAAAAAGACTACATTAACACCATATAAGTAGTATTAAATACACGAAAAAAATGTAAACTTAATTTAGAAAAATAGTGTTCCAACGCTTATAGTGTCACAAGAAGGACGGCGTTGCTTTGAGAAAGAATTAAGTTAAACATTTGGTATTGCGAATTATTAAATTATACTTTGTTTAATAAGCCACAAAGTATGAGTTACTGCTACATTTGGGGTAAGACATGCTATCTAAGAGATAGCTGTATACAACAAATATAATATAAAATATCTTAAATTCAAAAAAAATGTATTTGTATAAATAATTATGTCAAAAAAAGGAAAGAATACTTAAATAAAATATGAATCAAACACGGCTTATTGGCGTTTTAATTTCACTAGTCGGCGCCATTATATTTTCCACAAAATCTATTTTAGTAAAATTGGCCTATCGTCATGACGTGGATAGTCTTTCTTTGCTTGCCCTCCGGATGCTGTTTGCACTTCCGCTTTATATGATTATAGGAAGCTGGGCCAATAGAAAAAGTAAACAAAACAATCCGCTTCATCGAAAAGATATTATAGCCATATTTCTAATTGGTGTCATTGGATATTATCTCGCGAGCTGGTTTGATTTTGTGGGCTTGCAATATATCTCTGCCGGACTGGAACGTACGATTTTATTTCTTTATCCTACTTTGGTGGTACTCCTTTCGGCCTTATTCTTTCGGCAAAAAATCACACCGATTATTTTACTGGCCTTGGTGCTGAGTTATAGTGGAATTGGAATTGCGTTTTTGGATAAAAGTGTTGCGAATAGTGGCGCGTATTTTCACTTCGGTGTTGGGATGGTTTTTCTAGCATCTTTTGCATATGCATTATATGTTATTGGCTCCGGACAATTTTTATCCAAGGTGGGCACCTTGCGTTTTACTTCGCTTTCTATGGGATTTGCGGCTCTGGCGGTTCTTATGCATCATGGTTTAGCACAAGGGCTTCAGCTTTGGCATTTTTCTACAGAGGTGTATTTGCTTGCTCTAGCTATGGCCATCTTTCCAACGGTGGTTTCTAGTTTTTTGATTAGTGAAGGGATTCGAAGGATTGGGGCATCAAGGGCTTCTATTGTTGCCAGTATCGGGCCGATTTCTACGATCATCATGGCTTACTTTTTTCTAGGAGAAAATTTTGGTTGGTGGCAAATGGGTGGGACGGTTTTGGTCATTTTTGGGGTTATGATTATTTCAGTGCGGAAGTGAGATTGATTGGCAAGAAAAATCTGGAAAAAGTACTGAAAACTTGGAAATCCTGACAAAGAATTATATATTGACTATAATATAGTACTGTTATAAAAAACATTTGATATTAAAAAAGGAAATTATGATGGGAACAGGAAAAGGTTTGACAAATTTACAGTTAGAGATATTGAAAGTCTTTAATTATGAATTACCAGATAGCCAATTATTGGAGATAAAAAATTTGTTGACCAAATATTTTGCAGAACAAGCTACAAATGAAATGGATAAATTATGGGAAGAAAATAATTGGGATGATAAAACTATGGACGATTGGTCAAATGAACACATGAGGACGAAGTATGAGTAAAGTAAAAGTTGTATTGGATACGAATGCATTATTGGTTTCTATTCCTAAAAAATCTAAATATCGACCAATATTTGATGGGCTACTAAATGGAGATTATCAAATAGCAATTACTAATGAAATTCTATCTGAGTATACCGAAATCATAGCGCAAAGATCAAATGAAATTGTGGCGCATAATATTTCAGAGATGTTAATACAACTAAGCAATGCAAAGAAGATTGAAGTAAGTTATAAATGGCAATTGATTGAAAACGACCCCGATGATAATAAATTTGTAGATTGTGCAATTTCAGCAAGAGCAAAATATATAGTGAGTAATGATAAGCACTTTAATATTTTAAAAGACATACCATTCCCCAAAGTTGAAGTAATAAAGATTCAGGAATTTTTATCAGAAGTCAAGAAATTAAAATAACAATATATACCAAAATTTAACCTACTCCACCATCAAAATCTCCAAAATCTTACAAGCCGCATCCGCGATAACCGTCCCTGGCCCAAACACAGCATGCACGCCCTGTCCATACAAGAAATCATAATCCTTTGGCGGAATGACACCACCGACGACAACCATGATATCATCTCTATTCAGATCCTTTAAGGCAGCGATGGTTTCTGGAACAAGGGTTTTGTGTCCAGCCGCCAAGGAAGAAATCCCTAAGATATGCACATCGTTTTCCACAGCTTGTTTGGCCGCTTCCGCAGGCGTTTGAAACAAAGGCCCGATGTCTACATCAAAACCCAAATCTGCAAAACTCGTGGCAATCACCTTCGCGCCCCGATCATGGCCATCTTGCCCCAACTTGGCAATCATAATCCGAGGGCGACGACCTTCTAGTTCGGCAAACTGATCTGCCATAGACAATGTTTTTTTATAATCCGCTTGCATACTATTTTCACTTGAGTATACGCCTGAAATAGCGCGGGTTGTGGCCACGTATCGGCCAAACGCTTTTTCCATAGCGAAAGAAATTTCACCCAAAGTTGCCCGATTCCGAGCAGCATCTACTGCAATCTCTAACAAATTACCTACACCAGACTGCGCCGCAGTCGTCAAGGCTGCTAAAGAACGATTCACGGCACCTTCATCCCGTTCTCTTTTCACTTTTTCCAACCGTTCAATCTGTGCATTTCGAACCGCATTATTATCCACTTCCAACAATTCAATTCCGGATTCTTCCTCCACCCTAAAAATATTGACCCCGATAATTTTATCCTTGCCACTATCAATTCTTGCCTGCTTACGGGCAGCCGCTTCCTCAATCCGCATCTTGGGCAAACCATCTTCTATCGCCTTGGCCATGCCACCCAGTACCTCCACTTCCTCGATCAAAGCCCATGCCTTTCTAGCCAACTTATCCGTCAGGTATTCCACATAATGGGAGCCGCCCCAAGGATCAACGACCTTGGTAATCCCCGTTTCTGCCTGAAGATACTTTTGGGTATCCCTCGCTATTTTGGCAGAAAAATCAGAAGGCAAGGCAATTGCTTCATCCAAAGAATTGGTGTGCAAAGATTGCGTTCCGCCTAATGTTGCGGCCATCGCCTCGATGCACGTTCTCGCCACGTTGTTGAAAGGATCTTGTTCCGTAAGGCTCCAGCCCGATGTCTGACAATGTGTTCGCAGCATCATGGATTTTGGATTTTGTGGATCAAACTGCTTCACCAGCTTCGCCCATAACATTCTGCCTGCACGCATCTTGGCAATCTCCATAAAATGGTTCATCCCGATGCCCCAGAAGAAAGAAATGCGAGGCGCAAAGTCATCAATTTTCAAACCAGCATTGATGCCACAACGTAAATATTCTAAACCATCCGCAAGGGTATACGCCAGCTCGATGTCGGCAGTTGCCCCTGCCTCGTGCATATGATACCCACTGATAGAAATGGAATTAAAGCGTGGCATTTTTTGTGCCGTATATTCAAAAATATCCGATATAATGCGCATGGAGGAACCGGGCGGATAGATGTAGGTATTCCGCACCATGAATTCTTTCAAAATGTCATTTTGGATGGTACCACTCAACAACTCCGGTGCCACACCTTGCTCCTCGGCAGCAACAATGTAAAAGGCCATAATGGGAATAACGGCTCCATTCATCGTCATGGAAACCGACATTTTATCCAAGGGAATTTGATCAAAAAGCAACTTCATATCCTCAACGGAATCTATGGCTACCCCAGCCTTCCCAACATCCCCGACAACGCGCTCATGGTCGGAATCATAGCCCCGATGGGTCGCCAGATCAAAGGCGACGGAAAGCCCTTTTTGTCCTGCGGCAAGGTTGCGCCGATAAAAGGCATTGCTCTCTTCTGCTGTAGAGAATCCGGCATATTGGCGAATTGTCCACGGGCGACCTGCATACATGGAGCTGTAGGGGCCGCGTAGGAATGGAGGTAGCCCAGCAGCAAAATTGCGGTGATGTGCATCTTTCAAGTCGGCTTCCTGAAAGTTGGATTTTACGGCGATGCCTTCTGCCGTTGGCCATTCTTGTGGTGTTGCTTTTGGGGCATCTGCGAATGGGTTTGGGTTGAAGGCTTTTTTGGTGAATCTGCTTTTCATGGGGTGAAGTTACGGGGTTTGGATTGGGGATGCAAGGAAAAGGGGGGAAAATTGTCTGAAGCTGAATTTTCTGAATTGGTGAATTTTCTGGATTTCCTTATCGGCAATCTTTTTCAGACAAGTGGTCGAAATTCTTTACTCATACTGTTTCCTGTCACGGC
>JAHDGC010000995.1 GCA_020627865.1 Saprospiraceae bacterium
TACTTGACTTGATCTAGAATTCAATTGCTATTGTTTTTGTTGTGGGCAATGCTTGACAGGTTAACACCATCCCCTGCTTTATGTCTTCATCATCTAGCGCCATACAGGCTTTCATTTTCGCTTTGCCTTCGGTTACTTTGGCAGCACAGGTTGCACAAACGCCACTTTCGCAAGAATAGGGCGGATTGACCTTAGCATCTTTCAAAACCTGTAAAATTGTTTTGCCTTTTGGTATGGTAAGCTCATAAACTTGACTATTTAAAGTAACGAAAAGTTGCGCATTATCAACGGCAACAATATCCGTATTCAATGCTTCTACATTTCCGCCAAATTGTTCGATATGTATCAATGATTTTGGAATTCCTAAATTAAGCAATGTATTCCTCACAGCAATATTCATCGCTCCAGGGCCACAGATGTAATACTCTGTAGTTTGAGCAATTGGAGGATAATTCGTAATAAACCATTCTACCCCTTCTGCATCAATCCTGCCTTTTCTTCCTTTCCATTGTTCCCAAGTTGTCCATACTTTTGGATCGCTCAAGGTATGCACAATTTGCAATCTATCTGGATATTGATTTTCGAGAACATCCAATTCTTTTTTAAAAATAATGGTCTCCTGATTTTTATTCCCATAAAATAAATTCACGACACTATTTGGGGAAGCAAGCAATACAGATTTTAGGATGGAAATAATCGGGGTAATGCCACTCCCGGCAGCAAATAGAAAATACGTTTTGTAAGCATCTTGTTTTATATCAACATAAAATCTGCCTTGCGGAACCATGATGTCTAATTCATCTCCAACTTTTAGTTCCTCATTAACATAATTAGAAACCAATCCGCCTTTCACTCTTTTAACCGTTACCTGTAAAGCTTCTTCTGCGAACGGGCAACTGTTCAGGGAATAGCTGCGACGGGCTTCTTCTCCGTTTATCATAAATTTAATAATCAAATGTTGACCAGGGGAGTAATGAAAAGTCTCGTACAAATGATCTGGCATATCAAAAGTAAGAGTTGCAGCATCCGCTATCGGATGTGTTATGTTAGAGACTTTGAGGGTATAAAATTCGGTGGACATGATTATTTTTTTATATCAAGAATTTTTCATCCATCGTTTCACAATTCCTTGAAAATCTCGGACGGTACTTTCGCCATGTTTGGCTGTAGTCACAATATTAAACAATGGATTTTTGAGAGACTTTTGCTGCTGCTCACAAACATAAACATCCTCCTCCATAAAGTCATTCCAATCCATTGGATCTTCCGAATTTTCATCAGGCGTATTTCCGTACTTCGTCTTTCCGCCCATAATGCCATGCCAAGACATATTAGACTTGGTTTGCTGCTTATAATATTCCCAACTGCTGGCTTCCTCCATTTT
>JAHDGC010000285.1:0-8171 GCA_020627865.1 Saprospiraceae bacterium
TCATATTTTCCAGAGCGATCTTGATATTCAGTTATTTATTAGTCGGTACCCTTGGCCAAATGCTGTATGTATGGGAGAAGGAACCCTTGTAATGAACCTCGGATTACTGCGTCGATTGGAAAATGAAGATCAGGTTGCCTTTGTCCTTTGCCATGAAATAGCACACCTTTACAAAGATCATGTCAACAATGATGTAAAAGAACACTTCACGCAACTGTACTCCGAGGAAACCCAAAAAAAATTAAAGCAAATTTCTAAAAGTAATTATAATAAAACCGCTCAAGCAGAAGCATTGCTCAAAGACTTCGTATATGATGACCGGAAGCACAGCCGTAAACACGAAAAAGAGGCTGACGCTGTCGGGTTACGGTTTATGAAAAATACAAAATACAATACCGCTGAGGCTTTACGGGTCTTGGAAATTCTTGACACTATAGATAAAGAAAAGTATCAAACAACCATTGATCTACCCCATATTTTCGATAGTGAAGAATACCCATTTCGAAGACGGTGGCTAGAAGAGGAAGAGGTAATGTTTGGAGGAAAAAGATCAACAGGAGAAGAAGGCTGGATTGCAGATTCGTTGAAAACACATCCGGAATGTCTACACAGAATTGAGTTGTTAAAGGATAAGGTTCCAGCAACTCCCGCTGCGACAAAAGATACTGCTTTCGCTAAAATTAAATTCAGGACAGACTTTGAAATTATTGAAAGTTACTTTCATTTTGCAGACTACGGAAAAGCATTGTTTTACACCTTGCAACTTTTGAAAAAACATCCAGACAATCTTTATCTTCATACCATGATTGGGCACTGCTTTAATCAGATTTACTATGCAAGGACTGATCACTCCCTTAGCAAACATGTGGACAAGCCATCAATGGCCAAGGATGAATCTTACAAAAAACTGTTGCAGTTCATCAACAACTTGAGATTAAAAGAAACTATTTTAGTTGGCTACCATTTTATGAAAAAAAATGCAGCAAAAAAAATATTCCTTGACCACGAAGAATATTATTATGCCTATATCGTATCAGCTGCTTTAGCAGAAAAAACAGAAGAAAAAGAAAATTTAATAAAAGAATATAACAATAAATTTCCTAAAGGGGAATACGCCTCAGAAATTAGAAGACTAAAATAGTTTCTACATTTCGCATGTGTTTTTTGGGGAGAATTTATGACTTAAATCAAAAATTTTATCTTATTATGAATGTAATTATGAAGACCGTTTTTTTATTTCTGGTAGCCTTGTGTTTATCAGGAACCACACTAAATGCTCAAGAAAAATCATTTAATGATATTATGAGCATTAACCTTAGAAACATGGGGCCGATTGTCAAGGACAATGCTGTCACAGGGTATTACATGTTTTATAAAGTAGACAAGGTAGACCGTAAGACGAATACATACAAGCTTAAGATTCTGGATCAGGATTTGAATGAAGTAAACAGCAAAAAAATTACGGATACCAAGTATTTATATCTTCTGGAAGGCGCCTATAATGGGAATGCCATTATGTTGAAGTTCTACGACTATAAAAAAAGAATAGTCCGGCATCAAATATATGATGGAGAAGGTAACCTTATCACGAAAAAGGAAGAGGAAATATCAAAAAATGAGGCCGTAACTTTACTTGGCCCAGACTATAATGAAGCGACCTCAATCAGCAAGGATGTATATGCCGTTCCTGGGGTAGGTTTTTTGGATTTTAAAAAGACCAGAGGCAAGGGTATGATCAGTGGTTTTGGATATGACATAAAGTTTATTCCAGACACCAAGGGCGCTAAAGGCTGGAGTAAAAAATCTGAGGACACTAAGGGGAACAAGATGGCTTCCTTCTTAGCAGCTAATGAAAATATGGTCATTACGACTATCGTCAAAACCGGATCAAAGCTTGCCCAAAAGATGGATCAATATGTTATGGGGATAGATACCAAAACTGGGAAGAAGTTATTTGAAAGCTCTTTAGCCAAAGGAAAGTATCAATTACAGCTTGTTAACGGATACACAGAAGATGATGGTTCTATAACGCTAGTCGGGCTTTATTACGATCAGGGACAAAACAAATATAAAGGTGCAGGGAAGGGAGTTGCCTCCCTTTCCGTGAGTAAAGATGGTAAAATCTCCGAGGCAAACTTTGTTTCTTGGACAGATATAGGAAAGGTGTTGCCCGTAGATAAAAGAGGTAGAATCAAAGACGTCGGTTTTATCTTTTTCCACCAATTTGTCAAGACTGCTGATGGCAAAATTTTTGGTGTCGGAGAATCTTATCGAAAATCAGTTAGTGGTACAGGAGTTGCCCTAAACCTATTAGGTGGTGGTGGCATTTCTATGATGAAGATGGTTATCGAGGATATTTTTGTGTTTGAATTCACATCAGATTTTAAAATTAAAAATGTTGATGTTTATGAAAAGGGCAAATCTAACATTCAATTGCCGGAAGGTTATGGATTGAGTAATCAAGGAGCACTAGCTCGGATGATACATGCATGGGGCAGTTTTGATTATGAATTTATTCAGCAAGCTAAAGATAAGTCTTACTTCATCGTAGGGTATAGAGATTCTATTAAGAAAAAAGGGGAAAAACGCAAAAACTATTTCGGTGCTTTGAGTTATAGTGATGGCGCATTTACCAAAGATGAAATAGACCTTAAAACGGATGCCAGTTCCCTACGTGTTTATCCGGCCAAAAATGGTTCTATTCTGATTACGGAGTATTTCAGGAAGACTAAAAAACTAGACATGCGGGTTGAGCAACTTAATTTCTAAGGAAAGGGTCTTTAACAATTTTTGCACTGCTTACGTTCCAGCCATTTTATGACTGCCTGCCTGACAAGTTCACGCAGGCAGGGCAAGAATATGTCGTTCCTGCCAGAGGTCAGGCAAGCCTATGGAACTCACATGATTGTAAAAGTTACTTGTTCAACATTCTTAGTATTTATATGTAAAAAGGCTCCTTCAGCAAAGAAGGAGCCTTTTTACGATAACCTTATTTGATTCTTTGGCAACTTTTGCGCTCCTTACATATGAATTAAGGAAAGTTAAGATATTTAATAAGTTACCAAGCTTTGATCAATCTCTTTTGCATAAGCAAGAATACCACCTTTGAGGTTATACAAATTATCAAAATGGAAAGATTTTTCTAACAATTTAATTGCGTCAGCACTGCGTTGCCCGCTTCTGCAATGAACGATCACCTTTTTGGTTCGAGAAATTTGGTCTACATGTTTGTCAAGGGTTTGTAATGGAATTAATTCGGCGCCGATATTGACAATATCATGCTCGTAAGGTTCTCGGACATCAATCAGCTGGATGTTTGCCTGTTCATCCATGAGTATTTTCAATTCCTTGGCGGTAATTTCTTTTATAGCTAAAGATTCATTGTTATGCATACCACAAAATATTTCATAATCAATGAGTTCCGTAATCGTAATGTTTGGATTTTTACGAATATTCAAAGTCCGTGTCATAAAGCTGGCTGCATCAAACAGGAACAAACGGCCAACCAATGGCTCCCCTACTCCAGTGATGACCTTGATGACTTCATTGGCCTGAAGGCTTCCTATGATACCGGGCAATACACCAAGGACACCGCCCTCTGCACAGTTGGGGACTAATCCCGGCGGCGGCGGTTCTGGAAAAATATCCCGGTAATTCGGGCCACGTTGTCCATTTTCACACAAAAAATTAAAAACAGAAACTTGCCCTTCGAACTGGAAGATGGAGGCATAAACATTTACTTTTCCTGTCAATACACAAGCGTCATTCACCAAATAACGAGTGGGGAAATTATCCGTACCATCCGCGACTACATCGTAGTCCTTAATTAACGTTAAAGCATTCTCGGATGTAATTTTACTGTTGTGTATCGTTATTTTAATATGGGGATTTAAGGCTTCCAAACGAGCTTTGGCCACCTCGACCTTGGGTTTGCCTATATCATTGATGGAAAACAAGACTTGCCTTTGTAAATTGCTTTCATCTACAACATCAAAATCGACAATCCCGATATGTCCTACGCCTGCCGCTGCCAGATACAATAAAACAGGACTACCCAAGCCCCCTGAACCGACCACTAGCACACTAGCGGCTTTCAATTTCTTTTGTGCTGCCAGCCCAAAGGAAGGAATAGCAATATGACGGGCATACCTTGCCATTTCTGCTGGATTCAGGGTAATGTTATCTTTCATAGTTTCGCCACTTTGTATAGCAATCTTAAATATTACAAAACGTCGTAAGCATTACGACGCTACAAAAATAGCTTATTTTATTATTAAAATAAAAAAGCCTTTCCAATGGAAAGGCTCGATTATAATTTGTTAGCAAATTTCTATACTAATTACACCTTTCCTATTTAAAGGAAAGTACAACAGCAAGAGGTCATAGGTGAAACTAGAATTTTCATTATACATCAAAAATATATACATATTGGCTAAGAGTCAAGTTTTAGACCATATTTGATTGAAAATACGATAAAATTACCTAAAAACAGGTACAAAAATATATTAATTTTAAAAATATCACAAAAAGGCTACAGATTTTTGCAAGGAAACTGAACTCGTTATTTTGGATAAAAACAACTCCAAGGCCTCCTTTTTTGGAGCATTTAGCTCGTAACTGATATATTTTTGAAAATAGTCTGAAAGGTTGAAGTCGTACTGCGGAGAAGGCAGCAGATAAACCAATTTAGGGATGTTTGCAATGCCAGATTGCAGTGCAAAGTTGAATTGTCGAATAAAGTCCTTACCCAGTGGTTTCGTACTCACCCAAGCGGCAAAGACGAAAGGCAAGCCGGTATGTTTTTTCCAATAATCCCCAAGATCGTACACATATTCATACTGATTCTCAAGGCCAATAGCACGATCTCCGATGACCAAACCAGCTGTTTTTCCCTTAATTTTTTGAATAAAACCCGGCTTTGCAGGAATCGTTTTTACTTTTACTTTCCAAAATTCTTCTAGCAAAACTTTGGCCAATGCCACCGAAGTCCGAGAATGGTAATCTAACAACAAATGATCTACAGATTCAATTGGGTAATCGCTGAAAATAGATACAGTTTTCACTAAACCATCACAACCAATGCAAAAATCAGAAATGATATGGGCATTCTCCAATTCGGGAATCATAGCCACCGGTACCAAACCGAGATCAACCTCCCCTGATGCTAGTTTCTTGGCACAATCGGAAGGAATATCCAGTTGCAGATCAAGGATAGCATCCAAACCCGTTTGGAAAAGTCCATAGATAAAAGGTTTGGTATTCAGATAACTGACAGCGGTTACTTTGAGCATTCAGTCGTTTTTGATTTAGAAAATAATGTCATCTTTCCCAGCTTTTGATATTCTCCAGATGAGTGGTGTCATTTTCCAGTTTAAACTGGAAGCTATTGCCATCAAAATTTGCCAGAAACAGCCCTGTATTGGTATGTTTGACATTCTCCATCTCGGCCATATCCACTTTCTTCATCAATGACACCAAACAACGCATTGCCCTGCCGTGGGAACAAACCAGAATTTTCTCCTCCGGTCTTACTTTCAAACTTTCAATAAAATGCCCCAACCTTCTTGCTAACTCCCTGGCACTTTCCCCACCTTCCAAGCGAGCATCTAAATTTCCCGCTATCCATTGATCCTTCATTTCGATATAAGCCCCTTTCATCTCAAGGGTTGCCGTTCTCCCTTCATGAACACCCCAACAGATTTCATTAATATTCGGATCTTGTATCCAAGGGAGGCCAGCATCTATAAACGGTTTTGCTGTTTCCCGTGTCCTTTTCAAAGCAGAAGTGATTACTAAATCAAAATCCTCTGATTGGTATGCCTGATGAAATGCAGCGGCTTGCCTCCGGCCAGTTTCGTTTAGACTAGAATCTACCCCACTTCCTTGAACAATGCCCTGCTTGTTGAAGTCCGTTTCTCCATGTCGAATGATGAAAATCGTTTTTTTCATTGTGACCTATTTGTTTACGACTGGTAAAGAAACATATCCTCTGTACAAATTGTCACTTTCGAAGACAGTATCGCTGTAATCCTGAACGATATTATACAGGGTATCTCTTTCCAATGGTTTTCTTTTTACATTTCTAATGAGTTTTACCAGATCTTCGGTACTCATCGCGGGGTTTTGTTCTTCGGCACCAGCTAAAGAATAAATCTTTGTGGTATCATCAATGGTACCGTCAATATCATTAACACCAAAGTTTAAGGAAAGTTGGGCTGTCTCCCGCCCGATCATTGGCCAATATGCCTTGATGTGTTCAAAATTATCCAGATAAATTCGGCTAATGGCATAATTCCGCAAATCTTCTACTACTGTAGATTCCTTAATATGGGACATTTCGTTATCCTTGTTCCGAAATTTCAAGGGGATAAAAGTTTGGAACCCTCCTGTCCTGTCCTGAAGTTTCCGTAATTCCTCCAAGTGATGTATCCGGTGTTCGAATTTTTCAATGTGCCCATAGAGCATGGTCGCATTGGAACGCATGCCCAACTTATGCCATTCTTCATGTATCTGTAACCATTCCTCCCCGGTACATTTTCCACCGGCAATTTCATCCCTAATTTCTGGATGGAAAATTTCAGCACCGCCGCCTGGCATCGAATCCAAGCCGGCTTCTTTCATCGCCTTCATCCCTTCGGCATAAGAAACTTTGGCTTTCTTAAAAATGTAATGATACTCCACTGGAGTCAGTGCCTTGACATGCAACTCCGGCCGATGTTCCTTGATTTTTTGGAAAAGTGTTTTATAAAAATCAAAATTATATTGTGGCAATACCCCACCCACAATATGCACCTCCGTAACAGGCTGGCCATCATAAGCCTTCACCATATCCAACATTTCCTCCAGCGTATATTCCCAACCATCTTCCCGCTTCTTAATCAGACGAGAATAAGAACAGAATTTGCAAGTATAAAGGCAAACATTGGTCGGTTCAAGGTGAAAATTCCGATTGAAATACGTCCGATCTCCATGCTTCCACTCCCGGATAAAGTTGGCCAAAATACCTAAGAATCCCAAGTCAGCTTTTTCAAACAACAGCAATCCTTCTGCCTCGCTGATTCTTTCATTTTTGCTTACCTTTCCGGCTATTTCTTTTAAGTCTGCATCCAAGTTATTATTGGATAAAATTTGATCTAAAGGAGATAACTGCTGCATTTTTTTATAGTTTAGCGTTACTATTGGTTTAAATTACATGCAAATATAACAAGTTTCGTAGGTTACAGTTTAAAATAGCATATGCTTTCTATACTTATTCCGGTTTATAATTTTGATGTCAGAAAATTGGTAGCGGATTTACACCACCAATGTATACAAGCAGGTATCGTGTTTGAAATAATGCTTTATGATGATCTTTCGGATATTTATTTCCGGGAACTCAATCAGAGTGTAGCAGAACTAAGCCATGTCCAATATCATAAACTGGATAAAAATTTGGGAAGATCAAGTATCAGGAATGCTTTGGGACGAGCTGCACAATATGATGCCTTGTTGTTTATGGATTGTGATTCTAAAGTAGTTCAAGCCGATTATATTAAAAACTATATCAACCTCATTGATGGCAAATCTGTTTTGTATGGCGGTCGGTGTTATGACGAGGTGCCACCGGAAGAAAAAGTATTCTATTTTCATTGGTATTATGGAAAAAATCGGGAAGAAAAAACAGCGCAGCAACGAGCGAAGCAGCCTTATCATGCTTTCATGACCAATAATTTTTTAATTCCCAGATCTGTTTTTTTGGAGATATTATTTAATGAACAAATCCGACAATATGGGCATGAGGATACGCTTTTTGGGATGGCTCTAGCAGAAAGGCAAGTTCCTATCATCCACCTCGATAATCCATTGGAACATATTGGATTGGAAAAAGGAGATGTGTTTTTACAAAAGACAGAAAGTGGACTTAAGAATTTGATTTTCTTGAGAAGAAATGGCATTCAGATCCATACGAAATTGCTTCGAACCTTGGATTCCGTAGAAAAAACTGGTCTTGTTCCCTTAATGAGTTATTTGGCTAAAAAGAGGGAAAGGAGATTTCTAGAAAATTTGAATGGAAATAAAACGAGGCTTTGGGAATTTGATCTTTGGAAGTTGGGAAAGCTAATTGTATTAGAACAGGAAAGCCTTTAGCAAGTCTAAGAAGCAAAAACATCAAAAAATGAATTAAAACATAA
>JAHDGC010000285.1:8181-8570 GCA_020627865.1 Saprospiraceae bacterium
TAATCAAAAAAGTTTCAAATAAAAATAATTATCACTATATTTGCGTATACAATTTTATTGGCTATGCCTATTAGCTACAATGAATAAGTTGTATTTTATCGCTGAATAATTGCATGGAATGATGCGGATCCGGTTGTTTCGTGCAATTTGGGGAGTTCTAAATCTCCCTTTTAGCACTGTTTCTTTCTCGAAAATCGAGAATTGAAGGGTCAAGATTATGTCTTGACATTGACACCTCGAAAAGAGGATTTGGTCTCGCGGTTGAGAGGGAGGGCACCCGCCCTGACAAGGGCGGCATCAAAACAAATAAAAACAAAACACATACTTAAATTCAAAATTTGATAGGCACCAGTCATCCCTTAACCAACAATCAATCCACAACCTCACTC
>JAHDGC010000286.1 GCA_020627865.1 Saprospiraceae bacterium
GGACACTATCTTGGCTTGTATCACACCTTTGAGGGTGGTTGTTCCAATGCCAACTGTTTGGCTGACGGAGACCGAGTTTGTGACACGGCTCCTGACCAAAGTACGGCAGCAACTCCTTGTCCTTTTCCGGGAAATTCCTGCTCTACGGATGTTAACCTTGCTGATCCCAATAATCCTTTTTCCTCGGATCAAAATGATATGATTATCAATTATATGGATTATGGCGATTGGGATTGTTACTCCGCCTTTACACTGGGGCAAAAAGATCGGATGGCATTTTTTATTGAGGGTACAAGGAGTAGCTTGCTCAATTCTCAGGCATGTATTGATCCATGTGATGCACCTGCCATAGCTGCTTTCACTGCAAGTCCTAATCCTGTAAATGCTGGCGGTACCGTTACTTTTGCTAACAATAGTTTTAACGCCACGAATTACGAATGGTATATTGATGGGGTTTTGTTTTCTAGCGAGGAAAATCCGGCTTATACTTTCAATGACGAAGGTTTTTTTCAAATTATATTGACTGCCGGAAATGACAGCCCAAATTGTTCGAATAGTGATACCTTAACCATAGAAGTCGTTTGCTCGGTATTGTCCGTCTTCACACCAAGTAGTTTGGAAGTTGGCCCAGGCGATGCTGTTCTTTTTACAAACACTTCCCTTGGAGGCACCGCTTTTGAATGGTACATTGAAGACAATCTTGAAGGAACAGATTCTTCCTTCGATTTTACTTTTAATGAGGAAGGAAATTATCTGGTTTATCTGGTCGGAACGAATGGTATTTGTACAGATACTTCTGCTGCAATTGTCATTACAGTAAGCGAAGGAGGGCTTGCACAAACTGGCTTACCCATCTGGCCATTGTTGATCAACGGTGGCGAATTAGTGCAGGCTGCCGATTGGCGAGATTTGCCACCTATCGTGACGGATATTGTGCAAAGTAATACGGATGATAGTTTTTCTGGTCATTAAAGTTTTCGATCGCTGGGGAGAATTGTTAACAGAACATGCCCGTTTTAATCCCAATAATCAGACTATAGGGTGGGATGGAATGTTCAAAGGGAAGAAGATGCAGCCCGGAATTTTTGTGTACGTGATAGAAGTGTTATTTAAAGACGGAGAAAATAAGATATATAAGGGAGATGTTACACTGGTGCGATAAAATAAAACAACCATATGCCATTTACATTTTTAGAAAATAGTAAAATCAAGGCATTCTTATCCAATTCACCTCTTTTTCTTATTGGTGGGATTGTCACCGCTATGGGATTATTTATGCCGCTGGGGTGGTTTACTAATTGGTACTTTTCTCTTAGCAATTTTCTTGTTCATGCAGTCTGTTTGATTGCAGTTTACTTTCTGTTTGATAAAAAAATAAAATTATCATTTACCCTTATTGATTGGGTATTCTTACTTTTTGTCATTTGGCATTTTCTTTCTTTTTTTTGGGCAACGAACGCATCCTTAATCTGGGCAAAAGCATCGGCTTGGCTTTTTTTATTTTGCTTTTATCAAATCGTAAAAAGCTTAGATTTTAAGCAAATAAAAATTGAATATTATTGCAGGGTTTTTCTTTTGATGAACCTGTTCAATTATATCGTGCTGAGCTGGTTCTTCTTTGATATTTCTACCGGAGGGGATCATTTAGGCTTTTCATTTGATGATTTGAATAAAATCAGTACTTACATCGGGCGCAATGGAAATTATGTAACTTCTGTATTGATTGTCCTTTTTCCTTTTTATTTTGTTGTTTATCATTTCTTGAAAAAGTGGGGATGGTTAATTGTTGGAATGATCTTGGTGCATCTGGTTTTTTTATTTGCTTTCAATAGTAGAGGGGCTGTGTTAGCACTACTGGTTCAACTTGTTGTCGCGGCAGCATTTTTCTTTAATACAATAAAGCTGAAAAGGATATTAGCAATATCTGGAAGTGGCCTGATTATACTTGTGTTGTTTTCCTTGCTTATCAATAATAGAACGGAGTTCTTGAAGCGATATAATCCCTTCTTTAATGCACAAACAAATTATGGTGATGATCGACTTGATATGTGGGAGAGTTCTTTTAAATTATTTAGTGAAAGCAAATTGTTAGGAAAAGGTTGTGGGAATTGGTTTTTAGAATACCAAAAATATGGAATCGGACAATTTAATGCCGTTTTTGATCACAGTGGGTATTTCAGCCATCCCCATAGCCAGTATTTGCATATTTTAAGTGAGCTGGGATTGGTAGGATTACTTTTGTATCTGTTTGTCATTTTTTACTTTTTATTTTTAGGAATAAAACATGTGCGATTAACCTTGGGAAATATTTTTTATTTTGCCTTCCTCTGTATGTTGTTGGGTTATTCGATTACGGCTTTTTTTTATGGCGTTGTTTATACCACAAGATACGTTTTTTCGTTCCCGCAACTTGCCTTGTTCTTTTCTTTTGGTATAATGAGTGGTGGCTTGGTTAAAACTATTTGTAACAAGAAAAGCACGTTTCTGGAGTTTATTCTTGTACTCTTTGCTTGTCTTTACCTCGGCTTTTACTATCAGTACAGAAAAATTCAGTCTGGCTATAACCAATTCGTTTCTTATGAAAAGAAAGAAAACTATAAAACGGCAATCGGTATTCTTAGAAGGGCTTATGATCCAATGTTTTATACTATTATGCCGCATGATAATAGACTTGCCGTAAAAGCTCATGAAGCCCTTGCGCTTTGGGAGTATGGGATGCAAGAAAAGGCTATTGAGACAATGCTTGCTGCTCATGAAGATCAGCCTTGGTGCCATGAAAACTGGTTCTACCTCGGCAATATGTACAAAGAAATGGAGGATTGGGAAAATGCGATAATTTGTTATGAAAATACTTATAACCTGCACGATAAGTTCTTCGAGGCTCAGCTTAATTTAGTAGAGCTAAATTTAACTCAAAATAACATGAGTGAAGTTCAAAAATGGTATGATCTTGTAAAAAGTAATTTAAATTCTGTTATGGAAAGCTATAGAAAGGCCGCAGAGAATCCAATCCAACAATATAATGACGAAATACTGCTGAAATTTAAAGGGTATGAAGAAAGGTTACAATGTATCAGGGAAGACTTGAAGGCTAAAAATGGAGTTGATAAATGAGGAAAATTTCTCCTAGTTTTTTTTTGCTATCAACCACTTTCATCTTAACACCAACTTTGTCGCCGTGTATTGCGATGGTTTCTAAAGGTGCCGTTTCTGAGAGAATCATGTAAATTATCGTATTCCTTTTCAGGTAAGGTAATATTTGCGAGAAGAACTTACTAAAATATTCCAATTGTGCCCCAGCATAAAATGCATACTCATCTACAGCAGAAATTTCGCCAGCATAATAAGGTGGATTTACAATAATGTAATCCAGTTGTTCAAAAGGAACACGATCAAAGAGATCGGATTCGATGACCTTTAGGTTGACTTGATTGGTGCGGCTGTTTTCCTGTAATCCTTTTATCGCATTCGGATTTATATCTGTTGCGATAACTTTACAGTTTTTATACTTGGCCAAGTATAAGGATACCAATCCATTTCCAGCACCGAGTTCTAACAATGATTTTTCGTTTATGTCAAGATTGAGCAGATAGTCCAGTATAATATCCGTACTCAAATAAAAACTTGGATGAAAAACAGTAGGATAAAGCCGGATTTTTAACCCTCTTTTTTCTATCCAACGCGGTTTGGCATAATACCATTTTATTGCCTTGTAAAGTAAAGGTTGGAATTTGCCAAGTATTTTTCGTAGCATAATTTATAATAAGATTGTCAACTCAAAAAGGAGTTTGAGTATGGTTTCCCCTTTATCTATCCATAGATCACACTTCATTTTCTACCGCAAATCCCTCAACTTCCGGCTGCCGATACCGCAACCAAAATTTTT
Organism: Saprospiraceae bacterium; assembly: GCA_020627865.1. Classification (GTDB taxonomy): domain Bacteria; phylum Bacteroidota; class Bacteroidia; order Chitinophagales; family Saprospiraceae; genus JAHDGC01. The sequence goes on from JAHDGC010000286.1 coordinate 3,887, forward strand.
GCAAAACTTTCAGCTCGTAAGGAAACTTATAAAACCCAGTTTGATACCGCAAAGCAGCAATGGTGCCCATAACCTTTCGCTGGAAATGCGTCACCTTCGGATCAGTGGCCGTAGGGAAACGGGCATTGATAACGGTTTCAAAATTTTTAATTTTATCTACCATCTGTGGTGTTAACCAAGGCGTTAATGGATTTTTCCGCAAGTCAAAATTCTCCCAAGCTGGATTCAACCAGTCTTCCAATTTTTGTGGAAACTGAAATCCCGCTGCTGTAATTTTTTTATACAAATCTGAACCTTCTGTTGGCACCGGACTATATAGGTAGATAATAATTTCTGTTGCCGGATTGATTTCTTTTATTTCTTTTATAAATTTAATCTCCGCATCAATTTGTCCCATGACTTCTGCTTCACTCAACCCTGGGAATCCCAAGACAAAAGAATACTCCGGAACAATATCAAACTTTTTCAAACGGGCGGCAAACTTTCTAATTTGATCCCCACTTTGTTTCCCGCCCTTGTCAATATCTTTCAAGATGGAATCATTGCCACTTTCCGCACCCAGAAAAATCATCTTGCAGCCGGATTCTCGCATCAGTGCGAGTGATTCATCCTTATACCGATCAATAGTGTCAATGCGCCCTTCTCCCCACCAAGTCATTTTTTCGCGCTTGATCAGTTTGGAAAATTCAACCGTCCGCTTTTCTGAAACATAAAAATTATTGTCGTGGAACTCTATCGCATCACCACCATAATTTTCTTTGATAAATTTAATATCCTTGTAAATTTTCTGTGCAGATTTTCCTTTCCATCTTGCTTCATAAATTGGAACAACGGCGCAGAAAGAACAGGTGAAGGGGCAACCCATACTGGAATGGTAGGCGATGGTTTCTTTCCCCAAATGTGTTTTCTTCAGGTAACTTTTTATCGGATAAAATTCATTGAGTTTTGCATAAGGAAGGTCGGGTAAACTATTCTGGTCGAGTAAGGTTTCCTTGTTGGTTTTTATAATTTCGTTATCAACTGTTTTATAGATCAAGTTAGGAATAAACTCATAAGGTTTATTATTTTCAAGTGCGTCTAACAAGGCCGGAAAGGATTTATCCCCGGGGCCATTAATGACAAAATCGACAAAGTCAGATTGCAGCACAACTTTATGTTGATTAGCCGCAAAATAACCGCCCCAAATGGTAACGACCTGCGGATAATTTTTCCTTATTTTTTTACTAATGGGGATGGCTTGCTTGAGTTGTGGCCCAGGCATTGCGGTACAACCAAAATACTGAAAGACTCCAGTATCCAAGTAATGCTGGATTTTTATCCAAGGATCCTTCTCTTGATTGCCATCGACGATAACATAGCCAAACTGATCATGTATCGAAGCCGCGACTTGTAAAATACTGTTCGGAATACGGAAATTATTTCCAGAAACTGCACGGGGATTAAAAAGAATGATTTTATTCATAATCGTTGACTTCATCAGTTAATTTACTTGGTTAACGGTATAGGATGATTTTAGTTTACCTGAAACAAGGATTGTGTTAAAAATTCAGAAAAGACAGCATGGCCATTTGTTCTTTTTTTTAATCCTCTAGATCATTAAAATAATGCAATTCCGGATTGTAAAAATCTATGAGCATAAATCGATAAAGGCACTCTAATGTAGATAAACAAAATAGTCCAAGAAAAAGAAAGTATGAGATTATCTTTCCTGCTTTTTTCATATGCAATAACTGACTATTGATTCATGAACTCACAAGCCTTTACCACGGACGCTCGAAATAACTTTTATCAAAAGACTTGTCAACATCCCGGAAAGTACTTTCATCATGATTAGATAACATCAACGGATCTTTATTTCCAAACCATTTATACAAAAATGCAATAGGCGTAAGTATAAAAAAGAAAATAACACTCAGCAAAATATTAGGAATAATCAAACTTAAAACCCAGGCCAGTTTAAACCAAAGCTTGATGATCCATTTTCTTAAAAAGCTAGAAAACAAACCTGCTATACTTGTGCCAAGAGCAATCCAAAAGGCAACACTCCAATTGCTAAAAAAGTAGATGATCAGAAAACCTGTAGATATCGTTAATATTGTCCGGAAAGGTTCTTTTTGTTCTTTTAGCATAACATTACAGTTGCGGTTTTAAAAGATGCTGTAAATGAAAGGAGCGAAAGAACTGCTACCACCAAAAACAATCAAAACTCCTAACAGAAGTAATACGATAATAATCGGTGCCAACCAGAATTTTTTCCGGTCTTTCATGTAAAGCCATAAATCTTGTAAAAATTCCATATTATTTTAAAGTTATACTTAATCCAATTTAAACCTTGCTGCCCATTTCTCCTTTCGTTCCGAATCCGGCTGTTCCTTTTTACAAAACATAAAATCATTAATCACCAAATAATCCATCTCCGTTTGCATGAAACAACGATAAGCATCATGAGGCGTACAGACAATCGGTTCCCCCCTGACATTAAAACTAGTGTTGAGTAATAATCCGTAATTTGTTTGTTTTTTGAAAGCCAATAATAACTTCTTGAATCGAGGGTTGGTCTCCTCATGTACCGTCTGAATCCTCGACGAAAAATCAATATGGGTTACGGCGGGAATGTCACTACGTTGCCAGTACAATTTTTCCCTTTGTGACAAATCATGATAATTGTCAGGAATTACTTTCCTCCTAGATGCTAACACAGGGGCAACAAGTAGCATGTAAGGGGAATCGACGTTCAAGTCAAAATATGTCTTAGCATCTTCTGCCAAGACAGCAGGCGCAAAGGGGCGGAAGCCTTCCCTGAATTTGATTTTCAAATTTACTTTCTTTTGCATCTCTGGGTTTGTAGGATCAGCAAGGATGCTTCTATTTCCTAATGCACGTGGTCCAAACTCCATTCTTTCCTGAAACCAGCCTACAACATTCCCATCAACAATCTTCGAGGCAGTATCTGTTGCTAAGTTATTAAAATTTTCATATATTTTATATTGTGCTTTTACTTTTTTGCACATTTGTAAGATTTCTTTTTCCGAAAAATCTGGACCGAGATAACTGCCCTGCATGGTATCGGTGTCTGAATGTTTTTTTCTATCTTCATCAAAATAAAGATGGTGTACGGCTGAAGCAGCCCCAAGTGCTCCGCCTGCATCTCCGGCAGCGGGTTGGACGAAGATGTTGTCGAAAATATTGGCTTGGAGCAATTTCCCGTTGGCCACACAATTCAAGGCCACGCCTCCTGCCATGCATAGATTTTTGGAATCCGTAGCGTTTTGAGCTTCCCTTGCCATTTTTAACACAATTTCCTCGGTTACTTTTTGTATCGCATGAGCAAGATTACAATGCTTTTGCTGCACCTCCGTTTCTGGTTTTCTTCTCGGAAATCCAAATAGTTTTTCCCAAGACTTGTCCTTGGCCATTCGAAGTCCAGTTGCATAATCAAAATAACTTTGGTCTAACCAAACGGAACCATCTTCATAGATTTTAACCAACTGCTCCTTGATCTTTTTTTCAAAATTTTGCGTTTCTGTTGCGTTAGGATTCCCATAAGGTGCCAACCCCATTAATTTATATTCCCCAGAATTTACCTTGAATCCTAGGAAGTAAGTAAATGCAGAATAGAGCAAGCCGACAGAGTGGGGGAAAGAAAGTTCCTTGACAATTTTTATATCTTTACCATTCCCATAACCAATTGTAGCCGTAGCCCATTCCCCGACACCATCAATTGTCAAGATAGCGGCCTCTTCATAAGGAGAAAAATAAAAGGCACTGGCCGCATGGGAGAGGTGATGCTCTGGGAAAAGTAATTTTACTTGTTTTTTATCATAGTTGCCAACTTCTTTTAGCCCATCATAAATCCTTTTCTTTAAAAACAGTTTTTCGTCTAACCAAACTGGAATGGCTTTTAAAAATGATTTTAATCCTTTAGGGGAAAAAGCATAATACGTTTCAAGTAAGCGTTCAAATTTTAGCAATGGTTTGTCGTAAAAAACAATGGCATCCAGTTCATCAATTTCAAATCCGGTAAAGTCAAGGCAATATTGAATGGCCTGTACTGGAAAGTCTGAAGTGTGTTTTTTTCTGGTAAACCTTTCTTCCTGTACAGCAGCAACAACACGTCCATCTTGTAACAATGCTGCTGCAGAGTCGTGATAGAAAGCGGATATACCGAGGATTTTTTTCATGGGATTGTGCTGTTTTAGTCTTTATACTTTCTTACGTAGACATCACCTGTAAGTATTTTGTTTGAAAGGTTGGATATGAAATTGTAAAGGTCTTGATAACTTTGCCAAGATGCAAAAGATAATTTCATGGTTTCATATTGGGAAAAATTGAACTGTAGACCGTCAAATTTTGATAAAATATCTAAGCATTCAAGGGTTTTGTATCTTAATTTAGAATTGTATTCGAAGGAAAGACAAGGTAACGGTTGTGTTAATCCTTTTAATACTTCACTTTCATAGCCTTCAACATCAATTTTACAAAATGAAGGAATTCCAAACTGTTGGATAAGCTGGTCTAATGTTGTAAGCTTGACTTCTTCCGTTTGATCCCAATAAATATTATATTTTTCTTGTCCTTGGTATTGATTCATAAAATCTTGACTTAAGGTAGAAACTTCATGAAAATTACCCAAATGTAATTTTGCTATTCCTGCGTGGCTGC
>JAHDGC010000287.1 GCA_020627865.1 Saprospiraceae bacterium
CATTCGTTACGCAAACAACTCAAGAACGCAACCCATTATTTACTGGAAGTGCCACTGGAGTTTCTATAATCGTAAGATAAAGAAATATATTAACAGGTCTTGAGCGGTACATTCACAAACGAAAAATCAAACATCTAGTTTATCACTTTACTCTCCCCTTTATTCAAGGTTCTCAAACATTAAATTTACACAAGGCTAAAAATCAGCCTCAAAAGTGTATAGTAACTTAACTCAGCCTACAACATTGTTTTCCCTGTTAACATAAAACTTGCCCAGTAATAAGGATCCGATTTCGACCATCCACTTTGTTCTATATACTTTAATTTAGCATTGGAAAGGGCAACATCTATATCTGTTACTGATTTGAGTTGTGTATAAAAAAGTTTCATGACTTCTGCGGAAGCACCTTCATTTACCTTCCATAAATTAGCAATCACCGTTGGGCAACCAGCTATCGAAAATGAGCGACTCAGACTGATGACTCCTTCCCCATTTACATTCTTCCCCGCACTAGTTTCGCAAGCACTCAAAACAACAACATCCGCTCCAATTTTTAATTGCTCAATTTCGTAGTTGTAGATTTCAGTATCATAAAATTGAATTGACGTGCTATATGCTTCTTCCCCTTTATTGTATGCTCCGTGAGTAGACAGGTGCAAAATTGCGTATTTGTTCAAATTGCGTAGAAATGCTGCCTTCGTGGCTTCTTCTCCTGTTATAACAGCTCCTCCTAAAATCGCACTAATCGTATCTACTTCCTTTATGTTTAGTTGTAAGTCGGGAAACTTTGGAGCAAACCCAAGTACGCTTTTTTTATTACTTAATCGAGTATTAGTTTTGTTTTGTAAAAACAAAGCAGAAGCGTAATCGTAACTAATGATATAGTCTTCCAGTAAGTAAGATAAATTGCTGGTATGAAAATAATATTCTGGATTTTCCTGTTTCGGATTGGTTATTAAAACTTCAAAGGGTAAATTATTCAATTCACCATCCGGAATAATTTTTATTTTTTCAATCTCTTTTATTACAGCATCCAAAGCCGGAGATAAAAGTTGATTATAAAGAAAGTGGGCGTGATTTCTAAATGTTTCAAATTTTTTAATAAAAGCATCTTCAGTATCAGCACTATTCTTAAGCAGTTCCTTTAATGCCACGATCTTATCATCCAATTCTGCCGGTTTGGAAATTTCATGGAATTCAATACAATCATTGTCAAGACTAAAAATATAAAGCGCATCTTTCCCATAAAAATATTCGATTAAAAGTTCATTATTGCCTATGCTAGTTTGCAACGATTCAATTGAAAGATCTTGCTGAAATAAATTTTGAGCAAAAACTTCGGGATAAAAAGTTTTTAAGGAATCGTAAAATAAGTCATAATTATTACTGACATCAAATATTTTTTCCTTAGACTTTTCAATTTTTTCGACATCCAAATTATCAGCTCGTTGCATATCATACAGTGTCTTTTCTTCATTTAATTTTACATGTCTAAAATACTCCAGCCGATCAACAACACGATCAGGGACTTGGCTAGCACTTAGCCTTTTAGTAAAATTAATTTTTGACTGCATGACGCATGCTTTATTAGACGCCGAAAATTTAAAGGCAGCTTTTATATATTGAGGATCACCCGTAATTTTATACAGGTCATAAGAAATACCAATAGCCTCTTCGAAAACAGTTGTCAGGTTATCCGCAAGTTGGTATTGCGAATTGATATCGTAAAAACTATTTCTCAATTCAGAAACCAACTCATTAATACGTTGGTAGGTATGGTGTGCTGCTTTTAAATAGTCGATGTTATTTGTCTTTTCGTATTTCAAATTCAGCGCCTCAGCTTTTCCATTTAAAACTTCAATTCCGGTTTTTACATTAAAGAACATGGTTATATCGGGATTATCTTTATAATCGTCACTTTGAAATTCTGGGCATAAACCCGCTAATGCATTTTGATACGTTTTGAGACTTTGGTCAAGCAGAGCTCGTTGACTTTCTGCCTTAGCAATATCAACTAAAATCAAGGAAAGGTTCGGATCTTTTTTTATGCCACCTAATTCTTTTTCCAAGGCTTGATAAGCTTCTTGCAAGTGATGCAAAGATTTTTTATCTTGTCCCGTTTTTAAATACATTTTACCCAAAAGGTGGTCTATGGAATAAGCATCAAACTCAATTTCAAAACTCTCAGATATGAGCATAGCATCTTTCGTTACAAGGAGGAAACTGTCAAGCTTATTTTCATGTAAATAAATCTTGGCCAATCCCATCAAACTATAAAACTCACTTTGCTTGATGTATTTTTTATCGCTTATTAAATTGTTGCAGGAAATGCTATTCATTGCCTGAAAATAGGATGCTTTGGCTTCATCATATTTAGTTAAGGTCATTAATGCATTTCCAAGATCAACTCTAAACGGGATTTCCTCTTTATCCCCTACCCCAAACGTTCGCTCTATAAGTAAAACCGTTTTTTTATGATATTCCAAGGCATTATAATAGTCTCCTTTTTCAAAATACATTCCCCCGAGGGCATTGTAGGTCTTGGCAAGTGAAATTGGGCCTGTATTTTCCAATTCCTTTTCTAATGATAATACCTGAAAATACAAATTTTCGGCTTTTTTATATTGGCCTTTTAGTTCATGAAAAATAGCCCTATTGTGCATGGCCTCCAAGTAATATTGATTATCCGGAGGGAGTTCTTTTATGGCTAAAGTATAAGCCGCTTCAATAAAATCTTCCCCCCGCATAAAGTCACCTTCATAGTAAGAAATGGCTCCTTTATTGCCCAATACTGCGACCTGCATGTCGTAACAATTTGATTCAATGAAATAGAATAGTGCTGTATCCAGAATTTCCATATTTTCATCAAAGGATAGTTTCACCTCATCAAATTTTTCAAATATTTGTTGTCCTTTCTGGAAATATACTTCGTTCCTTTTGCTTATCTTATCGGTGACTGAAGCGACCATTTGGTCAACCCATTTGGGAGTTAAATCAGTATCGTTGTATTTATCCCCTCTAGAATTGTACGTGGCAAGAAGAAGGAAAAAAGGGATAGAAATAAAGAAGATATTCTTTACAAATGTGTGTTGTTGGTGTTTGGATTTCATTTTGCTATAAATTAATGTTTCACAAATATAACAATAATATCTCTATATCTAAAATATAAAAACATCATAGTATACAAAAAGAGTTCTTATATTTGTTTACTATTTCATTAAAACAAACATATTTTAATTAAAGAAAGCGATGAATAACCAACCCAACCTACAATTTCTACTGGAGTCTGGAGGTGAAGAAAATTTGAATCAGGTTTACATCTATTTAGTTAATTCTTTATACTTTGTAATCCATAAATATATTACATCAAAGAAAGGAACTGAGGAGGATGTGGAGGAGATTTTTAATGATAGCTTTTTGGTATTGGAAGACTATGGAAGAAAAAAAATGTTTGCACCAAAATCCAATATTCCTGGCTTTTTCATACAAGTCTGTAAAAATATATGGCGTTCAAAAATTAGTGCGCAAAAGTTTAATTTTGATGAAGTAATCAAAGCATTCGATATAACAGTAACTAAATTTAATTCTGCCGATATAAATAAGGATGCTTTGTATAAAATCCTTGAAATGCTGGATGAAAAATGCAGAAACTTATTAATATGGCAATATTTTAAAAATATTCATGATACAGAAATACAAACTCGATTGAAGCTTGGAGGCAATCGGTCATTGATCACCACCAGGTCAAGATGCATGAAAAAACTAAGAGGAATCATAAAGGAAAATGGCGGTAAGCATCTTTTTTATTCATAAAAACAATTAGAAGTGATGACGGAAAATGAAAACAAAATAGTAAAGTATTTAAGAAACCGGCTTCCTGAAGCAGATCGGCTTGCCTTTGAAGAAGCCATTAAAAACGATCCGAAACTGGCAGAAGAAGTGGAGGAAACCAGTATTGCTTTGGCGGTTCTAAAAACTGGATATAATAGAGAAAGGAAGAAGGCACTAAAAGCATTAATGACTGAACATAAGCCCAAACCTACAACAATATTTTCACGGATTGCTCCATATCTTGCGGCTGCCAGTATAGCTTTATTACTGGCTTTTGGAATTTATCATTTTTATCCAACTTCTTCTTCTGAATTGTTCGCGGATCAATATTTCAAACCTTTTTCCATTGCACAAAAAAGTAGCGATGGTTTAACAGCAACGCTCCAGGAAAAGGCTTATGATTTTTATAATAAACGGCAATATAATGAAGCCATTCCAATACTAGAACAATTGTATAGCGATAACTCTAAGAACAGGTTACTCGCGGGTATTGCTTTTTACAAAACTGGGAATTATCAAAAAGCATCAGTACAGTTTAACAAGCTCATTGATACAGAAGATTTTCTTTATAAAGAAACCGGAATGTGGTATGAAGCCATTAATCAGTTAAAACAGAACAACCCATCGAAAGCGAAAAATTATTTAAAAACAATAACCCCCAAAAGTGAATATTTTTCAGAAGCTCAAACCCTTTTGAAGAAAATTTAGCAGCCTCTAAAAACCTCTTTAAATCCCGTAGTGAAAATTCATTACGGGATTTTTTTTTGAAAAAATATAAAAAAACTGTTTACCACATTGTCGTTTTCCCCTATATGAAATAGTAACAGCTGTTAATTATTACATTTTTTAATTAAAACAAAAAAAACATGAAGTATTTAAATGTTTTACTCTTTTTCCTTTTTTCTTTTTCTATCGCGAAAGCAAATGTAGATTGTAATACATTGGGCTTATTCACTTCGTATAGTTCTGCGATAACAATTACACTGCCTACCACAACTTGTGCCTCTCCGGAATATTTAATCCAATACAAATTATTGGATGATATAGGCTGGACTACATTATATGACTTTGATATATTCACGACCGGAGACATGCAGAATGTCATAATTGAAGATTTATTATATTGCCAAGCGTATGAAGTGGCGGTGACAGTTATGTGTCAAGGCTCTCCAAATGTAACTTGTTACAATAGTGATCAAGTCTTTACAACTGAGGATTGCGGCACTTGTAATGAATGTAATCTTGATGCATCTGCAATACATCTTCTTGAAGGGACAAGTAATCCATGCCAAGTAACAGCCTGCAAACCCTATAACCCAAACCCTTTTTATACTGCCCCTTGTGACAATCCAACATATAGTTGGGACTTTGGAGGTGATGGAACCTTTGTAGGATACAGTGACGAAGAAATTGCTATTTTCACTTACGAAACAGGAGGCATCTATGAAATTTGTTTGACCCAGTCTGTAGTGAATTCTACCGGAACTTCTTGTTCCATACAATCTTGTGAAACAATCACCCTAGATGGTTGTGATGAATGTACGGAATGTGATATTACCACACCAGATTTCCATGTTGGGACAGATACCCAAAATAGTTGTAGTGTTACGGCATGTTCCTCAGCAAATGAGAGCTATTCTACCAATTGTAATAGCCCTACATACACCTATGATTTCGGAGATGGCGGTGCACCTGTTCTCGGTGGCATTAATACAAATGATCCGAGCTTGGCACAACATACTTACGCTGCCAATGGCGTATATACCATTTGTTTGACTTACACCGTAATCAACTCTTCAGGGGATGAATGTTCTACAGAAACCTGCCGTGAGCATACTGTAGAAAATTGTGCCGGAGCTTGTGCAAAGGGTCGCCTCAATGCAGTTGATAGAATTACAATGGGCAACCTCTCTGATTTTATTGCTTCCAGTTTAAACAAAAATTTTGTTCGGGCGCAAAAAGCATTTGTCATTTATGAGGATGAGATCATGAATATTCTAACAACAGAAGAAACCTCTAGTCTGAACATGATAGATCTTTATGCCGCTATCAAATCAGAAGGCCATGCTATTTTGTCCAATGCTTTTGCTTTGGGAGAGGAGATCGTAATTACTAAACAACAATATCTTTTGTTTAATGAATTTTTGGAAGCATTAAAGTTACATGCAACGTCGGATGGGCTGAAAGAAGAAATTGAAGCGATTCAAAAATATTTGATTGTCATTGTAAATAAAGAACTGAGAACGGGAATTGTAGATTTTGATCAGGCAACAGAAGTACAGGCAAGGGCTGCAGCCACGACAGCTTTAAGTGATCATTCGCAGGTAAAACTATTGAACAATCTTGCCCAAAATACCGCTATTCAATTTGAAACCACACTCCCTGAAGGGAACTTGGCTATAGCCTTGTTTAATGTAAAAGGGGAACGAATAACAACTTTAACGAAAGAAGCTATTTCGGCAGGAACTTACCAATATCCCATTGATAAAAATAATTTAGACAATGGCATCTATTACATTCAGGTGAACTGGAATAATGAAACCGATCATTTCCGGAAAACAGTAAAACTCCCTGTTTTTAGATAAGAAGATCGAAGGAGGTAACTTCAGGTTACCTCCTGATTTTTAAATTTTTGATACTAAAAAAATACGTTAATATGTTACCTAGTCCGGAGTTATTTGGCGTCACCTATGATTGGTATACCCTATGGCATAAAACAGCCTTAGTGATTACCATTTTGTTTATGCTATTTTATATAAAATATAAAAAGCCAATACAGCTTTCCATAAGTTCTCTTTTATGTTATGCTGTATTCTATGCCTTCCTCGGCTACATTGGTGCAAGATTGTTTTCTGTAATAGACCTATTTACAGATACTGGTGTATTGATGGATAAAGCATTTATTTTTAATAAATTTACTTCGGGAAGATTGCGTTGGTATGGCGCGTTACTATTCATAATCCTAGGAAGTTTTTTATTACATTTGGTATTTAAGATTTCTAAATCCGCCAAACTTTTAGACGCCCTTGTCGTAATCATTTGTCTGTTCTCCGCTTTGGTAAAACAAGCTTGCCTTTTCTCCGGGGATGGTTGCTATGGGACATATACAAACCTTCCATGGGGCATGTATTTCCCATATGGCAATGCTCCAAATATTCTACCGGTACACCCGACCCCATTGTACGACACCCTTTTTCATTTGGGTTTATTTGGTTTTTTATATTATTGGAATCAAACTGGCAGAAAAGCTTATTCCGGTCAGGTTGCATTATTCTTTTTCTTGGGAACCTCAGTCTTTAATTTCGGCTTAGAATTTATCCGCATCAATCCACAAATTTTGGTCGGGCTTACACTCGCACAACTCTCCTATCTGCTAATATTTGGGTTGAGTTACTGCTACTATTTTTCTATAATTAACAAAGCTCAAATATCACATGTAACCTAATGAATGTTGAAAAAATAAATTGATTATGAAAATAAATATTCCCATGCAGCCCCTTTCGGGTACACCCATTAACGCTTACTTTCGATTACTCATAAAACACCGATTTAATGTCGAGTTAAAATATTTGCCAAAGCTTATTTATACTTGTTTAATTTCAACGGTAGCTATCACACCAATTAGTATTTTGGAAAAAATACTGACCAAAAATAAAATAGAAAATATAAAGCTAAGAAATGATCCCATTTTTATCATTGGTCATTGGAGAAGTGGTACTACCTTTTTACATTATTTGATGAGCCAGGATGAACAGTTTGGTTTTCTAACGAATGCCCAATCTTTTTGTCCTGGTTCAATGTATGCCAGCTCCATTCCGATTATAAAATCTATCATCAATATCCACCTACCGGATAAAAGGCCGATGGATGATATGAAGATTACGATGGGCAGCCCGCAGGAGGAGGAATTTGCCCTTGCTAATCTTTCTCATCAAAGTTGTTATCACTGGTGGAATTTTCCGAAAAAAATGAAGCATTATTTCAACAAGTATGTTTTACTAAATGATCTTACAAAATCGGAGTATCAAGCTTTTGTAAGCACCTATTGGAAATTAATTCAAAAGATTTCCTATGTCAATAATCAAAAATTATTACTGTTAAAAAACCCTGCAAATACGGGCAGAATTCCAATGTTATTGTCCTTATTTCCAAATGCAAAATTTATTTATTTACATAGAACACCGCACGATGTTTACCATTCTACCGTGAAGCTTCATTCTAGACTTTTGGATTGTTTTTCTTTTCAATCCTTTAGTCAGAAAGAGATCGAAAAAAATACGCGTACTTTTTATACTCAGTTAATGAGAAAGTATCAAAAGGATAAAGCATTGATACCAATTGAAAACTTAATTGAAATTGATTTCAAAACGTTAACCGGTTCTCCTTTGCCAACATTGGAGAAGATTTATGGAGCCTTACAGTTGAAGGGGTATGCTAAGAGTTTAAATGGATTTAAAGGCTATCTGGAAGAAGTGAAGGATTATCAAGCGGAGGAATATAAATCATCTCAATATCGAAATGTCAATCTCAGGGTTAATTAATTTAAATTGCGGATGTCATTTTTTCCATTTTTTGACCCCGCCCCTAAAGGGTGAAAATGGAAAAAAATGACTAAAATACTTCCAAAGATTATTCTAGGAACCATGTATTTATAAATTCAACTTCATTATCCGCAACTTGAGTTATACTAAACGGCTAACTTAACAGTGATTT
>JAHDGC010000288.1:0-1010 GCA_020627865.1 Saprospiraceae bacterium
CGGATGAATAAAATATTTGTCCAGGCCTGTAATTTTAAATCCAGCTTGTTCCATAGATTGCTTTATCCTTTCCAAGGCAGGCATTTGCTGAATAGAATCTTCCATCATTTTAGGGAAATAATGATTGAGCCAATAGCCTTTCATTTGCGTTGGAGTGGAAGTAAAAATCACAATTTTTCCGCCGGGTTTTAGGACAGCATAAAGTTCTTTAAATCCTTTTGCTAAATCTGTCCAATGGTGAATAGTCAGGGAACCGATGATGCCATCTACATAATTTTTGGGCAAGCCCGTATTTTCTGCTACACCCAATTTCCATTTAACTTTATCATTTTTCAACTTGGCTTTAGCCAACATTTTTTCGGAGGGATCAATACCAATAAAGGAAAAGCCCCTGCGTTGAAACTCATGGGTATAATTTCCAGTCCCGCATCCTATATCCAAATAAGTGGCTTCTTTTTTTGGGCATAAATGTTCCAACAGTTTTACCGTCAAAACGCGATCGGCTTTTCTAGTTTGATTATAGTTTTCACCTATTGTATCGTATTTAGCTTTCATTTTTATTTTTTCACTAGTCGTTATAAGGACATGTTCTCCATTCCTTAAATCATCACCCCAAAAGCAATTCCATAGAAATAAGATTTCAAATTTGGTGTTTGGTCAGGTTCTAAATCTAATCGTCCCAAAGTCTGAATTCTAAAGTTCGGTCGAATGAAAAAATTCACCCTTTCAGACAAACGCCTTTCCCAACCCAGTCCAACTTCTGCTGCCAAATTAACTTTCCGGAATGATCTTGTTTCCCCCTCAGCCTCATACACCTCACCTGAACGATAATAAAACGTTACGTGTTGAGAATTATCAATATTGATTACTGGAGAAAGGCCAAAGGTCAAATATATTTTGCTCTTCTTCAAAGGAAAATAATAATTCATCCTTGCTGGTATTTCTAGATACAAATTAGCTTCCTTAAGTGATGTAAATTCAGATACACTATTATCTATAGGGACAATTTT
>JAHDGC010000288.1:1020-8518 GCA_020627865.1 Saprospiraceae bacterium
CCCAGAATCAATCCCCCAATTAAAGAACCGTATTCCCGATAAAAGCCCAAGTCTTTCCTTGATTTTAAACTCCAATAACAATCCTATTTCATAACTCAGTTTCGGCTGATAAACTTGATCTAATACATCCAGAAACGCTTCTGGAGCATCTAAATCCTCGGTAAAATACTGGGTTGAATAACCGATATTTGCTTCCAATCCAAATCGCACTTTGGAGTCTTGGGCAAATATGACATTACTATAACTAAGAGTTATCAACAAGATTGCAAAATAAAAACACATTGTTATTGTCTTCATGTTTTATGATTTTAAAATACATTAGTGAGTAAAATTCTTTGTGTTCTGATAGGTATTCTTTTTAATTTTGGCTCTTTGACAAATTTCGTAAAAGTCTGAACCATGATTTATGTGATTCACCTGATCGCCTTCCTGCCTGATGTGCCTTAGGCAGACAGGGATTTTTGTCGATCAACTTTAAGTCTTCTTCACTTATTGGAATTTCCATTTTCATTTTCGTTTTTCTTTTTTTCTACAAATGGAGCCGGAACTACGTTGCTTTTCTTACGTCCCTCTGAAAAAGGCAAACCGGCCCTTCTCTATAATGCTCCGGCAACCCATTGGTATTTCCAAGCTCCTTGGTTCCCAAGAAAGTAAACCCATGTTTTTCATAATGACCAATCAAACCTTTATTGAACCCGACCGTATCCATTCGAATATACTTCAGCTTGTTTTCTATACAATAGCCATCCGCCCAATCCACAAGGTGTTTCACGAGATTTCTTCCTCTGAATTCAGGATTCGTAGCAATTCTATGGATATACATCGCAGGTTCAACATCCGCTCCCCAAATCAATTCATCCCTAAAAGTTATCGTCCAAATACAGGCAATTTCATTATCCATTACAAGTTTCCATTGCTTTTTTTCTTCGATGGCTTCCACTACGAGTTCTTCTTGAAATTCTGGCCAAGCGACTTGGTTTTTAGATTTCATATAACCGGTAGCAATTCGATAAAGATCAAAAATTGTAGGGAGGTCGTTTAGATCACTGTTTGTTATTTTCATTGTATTTGTTTATAAACAAAAAGCATTCATCGCAATATCTTGTTGTCGATTCGTTTTCTTTTCCACCTTAAATCATATCGCTCATTTGGATACGATGCGCCATTTGTTATTGGTTGTTTTTTTATCCTTTTAAATTCTTAAGTAACGTTGAAAGAATAACTAACCTGAAAACGGGATCTTATTTTTTCGCCGTTACTAACTTCAATTTTTTAGAAAACTAATAATTTCAACTCTTTCTAAAAATTGCTCTTTATATAATCCACATTGTACATACCCCATTCTTGTATTTATATTTTTTGAGATTTCATTCTTTGGATGTATCGCCGTTCTCAACTTTTCAATCTCAGGAAAAT
This sequence comes from Saprospiraceae bacterium, assembly GCA_020627865.1. Taxonomy (GTDB): domain Bacteria; phylum Bacteroidota; class Bacteroidia; order Chitinophagales; family Saprospiraceae; genus JAHDGC01. Next base: position 2,437 of record JAHDGC010000288.1, read on the forward strand.
CAAGTAACAATCTTTTGTACATTGTTGATTTTAATAATTTACTCAATCCTTTTCCTCTATGTTCTAACAATATTCCTGTCATATTTTGGGTCACAACTCTGGGATCCTTCGAATTTATACTCGTTTCTGTTAGTCCGACAATTTGATTCTTTTCATCAAAAATCAAATACTGGTACCAGTTATATTCCATTTTCTGATAAGCATCACGCCTTTTTAATATTTCCTTCTCATTTCCAAGATCATGATTATACAACCTGGATTTATGGGATATATCATCTATTATTTTTGACAAAATTTTGCTATATTCTGAAATCAAATCATCTGGTAAGCCGTCGAAAAATTTAAGCTTATATTTTGAATTTTCAATCCGAGTTTCCTTATTCCAATTTTCAATTAAATCTTTATCTACACTCCTTGTCCTCAATTCAAATATCTCCCGTACTTCCCCTAATTCAATATTTATAAATTCTCCAACATGATCATATTCGCCCTTTTCACCCGTTACAACAAGGTATCTGGATTTCTTATCATAATTTATAAATTCCTCCAATATGATCCTGAGTAAATTCTCCTCTATTTTATTCGTTACCAAATAATTTCCAAACTTAACATATTTCTTATCCTCATTATTTTCATTATTCATAGAAAAATAAAAGAATCCCCCTTCCTCTTTATCCCAAATCACATAAATTCCTACATTCCTATCAATTAAATCGAAACATCTACCCCTAAAATCATTTAACGATTTATCCTTATATTCCAAGTTTTTAGCTTCATCACAATATTTCTTAAAAAGGTAAAGTTCATTCCAATTTATTGAACTATCTTTTTTTAAACGCTCTATTCTATAATCTTTCCTTTTCAACTCTTCCAATTTAATTTATGAATCTCAATAATCGATAACTAAATATTATCCGCAACAATTTCGTTATCCCTAATCATAAAAACCCAAACAGAACTAGTATTCCAAGACTTCCCCCACAGCCTCCACGACCTGCTCAATAGACGGAATCATCGCCTGCTCCAAGGTCGAATTCAAAGGGATCGCAGGCATGTTTTCCGCACCAATTGTCCGCACCGGGCCATCCAAAGATTCAAAACAATTTTCCTGAATGCGAGCGGCTACACTTTGGGCAAAAGTATTGCTCACTGGTTCCTCCGTTACAACAAGACACTTACCATGTCGCTTAACGGCTTCATAAATGGCCGTTTCATCCAAGGGGTGTAAGGTTCTCAAATCCAGTATCTCCACTTTGCCAGCATAGGATTTTGCCGCATTTAAAGCCCAGTGCACACCCATACCATACGTCACAATCAACAAACTGTCTCCGGACTCCATCATTTTTGTATCCGCTTCCAATGCCGTTCTCGCTTTTCCAAATGGGATGACATAATCTTCATCGGGTTCCACTGTTCTGGCCGCATCCGTTCCCCGAACTTTTGACCAATACAATCCTTTATGTTCAAAAATCACCACCGGATTCGGATCGTAATAAGCCGACTTCATTAAGCCTTTCAAATCTGCGCCCGTACTCGGATAGGCAATTTTAATCCCCCGAATATTACACAACACCGATTCTACACTGGAAGAATGATACGGCCCACCACTACCATAAGCCCCTATCGGCACCCGAATGATACAACTCACCGGCCACTTCCCGTTACTCAAATAACAAGACCGACTCACTTCCGTAAACAGTTGGTTAAGCCCTGGCCAGATGTAGTCCGCAAATTGCACCTCGACAATGGGTTTCAAGCCCACCGCAGACATCCCGACCGTGCTTCCGATAATGAAAGCTTCTTGAATTGGGGTATTAAACACACGTTCATCACCAAAGGTTTGCGCCAAGGTTGCCGCCTCCCGAAAAACACCACCGAGACGGCCACCTACATCTTGCCCATAGAACAAACATTCCGGATGCTTGGCCATTAATTCCTTAACGGCAAAAAGCGCCGAATCCACCATGACCGTTTCTTCTTTTCCTGCTGGGCAACGCTCGCCTTCTTCTGTTAAAATTGCTGTCGGCGCAAAATCGTTGGTAAACAAATCTTCTGGGCGAGGGTCTTCCGCCTGTTTTGCTTTTTCAAAATCTGCCGCTACTTTTTCACGGGCTTCTTGTTCTATTTTTTCAAGGCGATCTTCCGTAATCGCTTCTTCTTGCAAACGCGTTTTAAAAAACGGATACGGATCGCGGCTGGCATGTTCTTCCAAATCATCCCGATACCATTCCTTGCGAACGCCGGAAGTATGATGATTCAACAAAGGCACCTTGGCATGAATGAGGAAAGGCCGACGTTCCTTACGCATAATCTCCAACACTTCGCTCACGGTTTTGTAACATTCAAAGAAATCACTCCCGTTGATCGTACGCAATTCAATACCATGAAAACCTTTGATGTAACCGCTCGCATCCTGTGCTCGAATTTCCGCAGCATTGGCAGAAATATCCCAATCATTATCTTGCACTACATAAAGCATCGGCAATTGTTTCAAAGCTGCCATTTGGAAAGCTTCGGCAACTTCTCCTTCAGTAATGGATGCATCTCCTAGGGAACATACAGAAACCGGTTTTTGATCGCCGTAATCTTCTCCAATATTCATCAGTTCTTTATACTGCATCCCCATCGCGACACCTGTAGAAGGAATGGCCTGCATCCCCGTTGCGGAAGACTGGTGTGGAATTTTGGGTTTATCCGCATCTCGCAAACTGGGGTGACAATAGTAAGAACGGCCTCCAGAAAAGGGATCATCTCGCTTGGCCATCAGTTGTAGCATGAGTTCGTAAGGTTCCATCCCGATAGCCAACATCAAAGCATCATCCCTGTAATAGGCAGACAGAAAATCTTGCGGGAGCAATTGCATGCCCAAAGCAATCTGTATCGCCTCGTGCCCCCTAGAGGTGGCATGTACATACTTGGACACAAACTTAAAATTCTCCTCGTAGATTTCCGTCATGGATTTGGCCTGCGCCATCATCCGAAAAGCTTTTGTTAGAATTTCTCTTCTTATTTCTGGTTTTATTCCGATCATTTTTTAATTATTAAAAAGGAAAATTGCGAGGAAGCCTCCCCTGTTTGCGTGTTCTTATAAATACTCAAAAAATCACCTCCCAAAGTCTTCTAGAGGGATTATATTTCCAGCCTCATCAAAAATATGAGGATAATATTGCTTCATAATTTTTTCGATAAATCTTACAGGAACATCATCATAATGCCCATAATCTTCCAAATACTCCATAAAAACTGCTCCCTCGCAATCATACTGTTGGAAAACTGAATCCTTTTCGCCATCAAACTCCAGCACATCGACCCCTAGTTTATCACAAAGTGATTTATTGAAAGCTGGAGTACATTTCACCCATTTACCATTCAGGTACAGCTCCGCGATACCATGGGGCACTAGTTCATTGGTCTTCAAAAATTTTTCAAGTCGTTCTGTAGCAATATGATTTTTTACTTTGGCAAAACACAAGCGTGCAGGAATGCCAGCATAGCGGCAAAACGTCACCATGAGAATAGCCTTATCTACACAGTTCCCGTAAGTCCGTTGGAAAATAGAACTGGCCTTTATAGCACCCTCTTTCAAAACAAGCTGGTAAGGGTCATAACGCCAACCATCCCGAACAAATTTATATATCCGCCGAGCAATCTCCAATTCATCAGACAATTCAATCACAATACCTGAAACCATTGCCGTAATGCCGGATGTGTTATAGTTCAGGTACTTCGTTTCCCTCAGATATTCTTCCATGTTTGATCATTTAGTAGGTAAAGTTTACTCAGTTCCCTATTTCGTTTTAAACTTGCTAATCGCATTTTTCGTAAAATCCGAAAGTACCAATTTGCCACTCATAGCAGCTCTTTCATCTAGCAACTCATCCCAGTTTTCTGTACCGCTCCAAAATGCCTTTTTCATCAGGCGCATCGCTTCGGGGTTTGAGGCAGCCAATTGGGTTGCCAACTTTAAAACTGCATCATCCATTTCGCTAGCCGTATCGAAAACTTCGGCAAAAAGTCCGTGTTGCATGGCCCACTCCGCAGAACGCCATTCCGTCGCATTGAAGGCTAATTGCGTCATGGCAGAAACGCCCAATTTTCGTTCCACCGCAGGGCCAACCACGAAAGGGCCGATACCCACTGCCAGCTCACTTAATTTCACCGCAGCAAATTTTGTAGCGAAACAATAGTCCGTAGCCGATGCCACTCCAACACCACCACCGACGGCCTTGCCTTGTACCCGCCCGATAATAATTTTCGGACATTTGCGGCAAGCATTAATGACATTCGCAAAACCCAAAAAGAATTTTTTCCCGGTCTCAAAATCGTTGAGGGAAATGAGTTCGTCGAAACTGGCACCTGCGCAGAAAGTCCGTTCTCCTGCACTTTTGAGGATGATAACTTTGACCCCATCGTCGGCACCTGCCTCGTTGATGGTCTTGGTTAATTTTGCCAACAAATTTCCTGGCAGGGAATTGTGTGCTGGATGAAAAAAAGTAATGGTCGCGATGCCTTTTTCTTTGGTAATTTCTACGGAACCGAGTTTCGTTTTATCTTGTGTCGGGTTCATTTTTTATGATTTTTTTTTTTTAATTTCCTTGTAATTTTGAAATCGCAACAAAACAATAGGGATCAAGTTTTCCATTCACCCCATTATTGTATTTCTGAATCATTTTGCTTAAGCTACTTTGAAACAATACTTTATCATTTCCAGCATCTTGGCGCAGTCTTTCTCTAAGGAAAACGGTTCTTACAACAATATTTTTACGATCTTTGATTATCTTTGGATTCTTGTTTAAACCAAGTGTATCGACAGTTCCCTCATTCTCATTGCTGATTGCAATTTCACCAGATTCGATGATTCGGGTCAGTCATTTCCTTAAGCTTAACTTGCATTTTTCTGGCATACTCCAACTTACCCTCACGGATAGCGTTGAAATATTGGGCAAACATTTCTTGCAATTCATCCGGCACTAAAATAGCTTTGAACCAGCTCTAATGTATCTTCAATATTAGCCCCAAAAGAATTAAAATCTGGATACAAATTTTTCAAATTTTCACATTGGAAATTGTTTAGTAAAAAAATACTTTCCGAAGCAATATGATTAGCCACCAAGCCAGAGTGAGAAGTTACAACAAACTGAATATTGGGAAAAGGTAATCTCATAATTAAGAGTTCATTTCATACAAATTTCACACTTAATTTTTGCAAATAAAAATTCATTTAACCTCCCCCTGATCCAACTTCTTCACCATCGTCAATATCGTCGCAATAGCACAAGTCTCCCCTGTCTCATCATATACATCTACCAAGAATTTTACGATACCTTTTGCAATATCCTCCTCACTCTTTTTCTCCTGATCCACTTTTTCCTTAACGGTAAAACGAACGCCGATTGTCATGCCGGGATAAACCGGTTTTACGAAACGGCAATCTTCTAATCCGTAATTCAAAAGTACAGGCCCCTTCTTCGGTTCGACGAATAAACCAGCAGCTTTTGCCAACACAAAATACCCGTGTGCTACCCTCCCCTCAAAAATGGTACCCTCTAAAGAAGTCGCATCCATGTGGGCATAAAAGTTATCACCACTGACATTGGCAAAGTTTACGATGTCGGCTTCTGTAACCGTATGCTTGTGGGTGATTACCGTTTCTCCGATTTCCAGTTCTTCAAAATGCTTACGAAAAACATGCACGGGCTTTTCCGTTTGCTTTGCCCCATATTGATACACACCAGTGATGGCTGTTATTGTCGTTGGCGACCCCTGAATCGCCGTTCTTTGCAAGTAATGCATAACACCACGCTTCCCGCCCATCTCTTCGCCACCACCTGCACGACCTGGCCCTCCATGTACCAGCAAGGGCATTGGGGAACCATGTCCCGTACTTTCCTTTGCAGACTCTTCATTGAGGACTAAAATTCTACCATGATGAGAAGCGGCACCCAAAACATAATCCCTTGCAATACCGTCATCCGCGGTGGCAATGGAACAACACAAGGAGCCTTTACCCATGTTGGCCAGTTCGATGGCTTCATCCAAATTTTTATACGGAATAATCGTACTGACAGGGCCAAAAGCCTCT
>JAHDGC010000289.1 GCA_020627865.1 Saprospiraceae bacterium
AAGGTGTTGTATTTTCCAAAGTGATGGTTTGTTCACATACTGCGGTGTAGCCACCATCATCGGTAACTGTCCAAGTACGGATAATGGTACCTTCTCCACAATTGTTGACGCTACCAGAATCTTCAATGGTAACGGTTGCATTACAATTGTCACTTGCGCCAGCGTAGTAACCGGCCAATTCTCCATTGTAGAAAGTGGGTAATCCGTCGCTGCTATTGGAAGAAAGCTCAGGAATGTCGCTGTAATCTGCTTGGCATCCTAACAATTTATTTGCAGGACAAGTAATTTGTGGAGCCAGTTTATCCTGCACTTCCACCTCAACCATACATTCATTGAAACGACCATTATCATTGTCATCAAAACCACCGGCAGGTAACACATCATATACACGCATTCTTACCATGATGGTTTCTCCAACATCGCTGCAATCAAATTCTACACATTCTGTAAAGTCTACATTATTCGAAGCATCCATTCTTTTTACGCGGATGTAAATATTGTTACAATTGTCATAGCTACCATCATCAAAAGTTTCCCAGCAGATGAAAGCAGAACCACTGTTGTCAATAGAAGCAACCGTGTACTGATCACAGATCGCAACCGGAGGCGTTTCATCCATTACGGTGACACTTGCAGTACAAGATGCGCCGTAATTACCACACTCATCTGCAACATGATAGGTCAATTCATAATCACCAAAAAGCAACACGACTTCTTCTCCAACAATGTGCGTACTTGTCGTACCATCTGGCGCCAAAATCATGACTATCGTTTCTCCCTGAGCAGAACAGTTGTCTGTATAATTTTCGATCGGTAAAATCGTAAGTGTACCTTCGCAATTGCCTTGTTGTGCAATAATCGGCTCATATGCAGGGCACTCAAATGTTGGCGCAGTTGTATCTACAACTTTAATCAGTTGATTGCTAATATAAGATTCCCCTGTACACCAATCGAAGATCGTCCATTGGCGGATAATTTTATAAGCGGAACCACAAAGCGGAATAATATTTCCATCGGTATAAGCCGCACCGAGGTTGCAATAAGTTTCATTAATTGGGGAATTGCCATAGTAAGTTGTCACTAAAGGTAATCCATCAAGACCCAAGCCATAAAGCGTAGCGGGTGCAATATCATCGGTAAGGCCACATTCTACAATTACTTCTCCCGGAATGGTAACATCTCCGAAAGCAGGTTTGCGGATAACAATTTGTTGTGTACAACTAGCACTATTGCCATAGCCATCTGTTGCGACAAAAGTTCTGATGATGAGGTCATCTTCGCAGTTGCCTCCTGCCGTCAATTCATCACTATAAGTAATGGTTACTTCATCGCAATTGTCCTCTACTGTTGGATTGCCCGTATCTAGCATTTCTCCTTCGGCAAGCAGTGTAGATTCTGGCGTGTAAACAACTTCAAAATCTGTACAGATTAAATCCAAAGTGGAATCATCTGGACAAGTAATTGTCGGGGCGAGTTTATCTTCTACAAGGATTTGAGACCAGCAAGAATTAACAGGCTCTTCGCAGGTGTCCAAGACCATTCCGATTAAGGTTTGGCCAATGTGTTCTGGACCGATGGCATCAATGGCATTTCCATCTTCATCTGTTAGTTGAACCAGCAAAAATGCATCAGAAATAATTTCTCCCTCTAACAACATGTCGGCAGTAATTTCAGCTTGACAATTTGCATCTACAGAAACATGAATCAAATCATTACAAGCCATAACGTGCCCAGGGCAACTTACTTCTACAAGCACCTCATCCTCTGCCGCTACTGACAAGCCACCACCAACGGGATCAGCCGTCACTGTCGCAACATTGATATAATTTTCAAATTGTCCACCAAGAGCACAAGTATAGGTAACGGATGTTCCTATAGCGACATTCCCAATCGTATTGTTACAATCTGCCGCAATGGGATCATTTACCACGACATTTTCTAAGTCAACATCTCCATCATTGGTAACCGTAATTTCAAAAGTTGCCGCTTCGCCAAAAATTGCTTCCACAGGAGAAACACCTCCAATACCTGTTTTTGAAATTGTTATAGATGGACTAGATATAAGGACTTCTGTATCATCTGAGTCCGCAACCGCATCCCCACCACCAACAGGATCGCCTGTCACGCTGGCCGTATTAATAAATTCAGCAGTTGGATTATCTAAGGTACAAATATAGCTTACTACAGCCCCACTATCAAGCAAACCAATGACCTGATCGCAGGCAGGCACCAATGGATCAGAAACAGCAACATTTTCTAAGGCTACATTTCCAATATTGCTAACAGTGATCTCAAAGCTTGCCGATCCGCCAGGATTTACAACTTGAAAATCCTCTCCGCCAATCGCAGTTTTCGTAATTGAAATACCAGTAGTATTTAGAATAACTTCTGTATCATCTGAGGCTACAACAGCATCACCACCACCCACGGGATCACCCGTCACATTGGCCGTATTGATGAATCCATCAGTGACATTTTCGAGAGAGCAAGTATATGTTGTTTCTGTTTCGACATCTAGGAAAGCAATAACCAAATCGCAGGCAGGTGCCAAAGGATCAGAAACGGAAATATTTTCCAAAGCTACATTTCCAGTATTGCTAACTGTAATTTCAAAGGTTGCAGCCGCTCCAGGATTCACAGATTGATTGTCGCTACCGTCAGCAGCCGTCTTGGTGATTGTAATACTAGGATTGGAATATGTCACTCCTGCTTCATCCGAATCCGCAACAGGATTACCGCCTCCTACTGGGATAGCCGTGACATTGGCGATATTAGTAAAGTCAGTGCTTGGACCATCAGCAGTACAAGTATAAGTTATGAATTCCCCCACGGCAATTGTGCCTATATTGTTATCACAATTAGGCGTTAGCGGATCAGAAACAACTACATCTTCTAAATCTACATTCCCTGTATTCGTTACCATAATTTCAAAAGTTGCAGCCATTCCCGGATTAGGTGTAGCATTACTAGCAATCTTCGTGATTCCAATTCCAGGATTGGTTAGCTCAACACCAGCATCATCTGCATCAGAGACAGGCACTCCTCCACCAACTGGTGTACCTGTCGCCATGATCGTATTCACAAAACCAGCCGTTACATTCTCTACAGCACAAGTGTATATTACGGTATCTCCGGTAGCTAATGCTCCAACAAGGTTATTACAATCTGCAAGCGATGGATCTGTAACCACAACATTCTCCAAATCAATATCACCATTATTGATCACCGTAATCTCAAAGTTTGCTGTTTGCCCCGGATTTATTAGCTGAACATTAGCCCCGTCCAAAGCTGTTTTCGTAATCAAGATGCTCGGACTAATCACCACAACTTCTGTATCATCTGTTCCAGAAACAGGAACTCCTCCACCAACGGGGTCTCCCGTAGCATTCACCACATTTGTAAAAGAAGCTGCAACATTATCAATAGTACAAGTATAAGTTACAACATCATTAATTCCTAAGTCTCCAACGATACTATCACATGTCGAAGCCAATGGATCAGAAATCACAACATTTTCCAAATCAATATTTCCATTATTGGTTATGGTAATTTCAAAGGAGGCCGTTTCTCCAACCATTAAAACTTGGCTATCTGTCCCATCAAGAGCCGTTTTTGTTATGGATAAACTCGGAACATTAACAAGTACTTCGGAATCATCCGTATCTGAAACAGGGACTCCACCACCGACAGGGTTTCCACTAATATTTATCGTATTCACATAATCATCGGTTACGTTAGCCTGCGCACAGGTATAAGTCACCACTTCCCTTATAGCCAAGGAAGTGATGCTGGTGTCACAATCCGCCAACAAAGGATCAGAAATTATCACATTTTCAAGATCAACGGTCCCGGAGTTAAACACGACAATTTCAAAAAGAGCCGTTCCTCCTGGGGATACAGTTTGTGTATCAAAACCATTTAAAGCTCTCTTTTCAATACTGACAGATGGCCCTGAAAATACAACCTGACTATCATCTGTATCCAATACTGGATTACTGCCATCTACAGGATCAGCAGTTACCAGCGCCGTATTGAGAAAACCCGATGTAACACCGGAAAGGGAGCAAGTATACATTACGCTATCTCCCGTACCAAGTGAGTCAATCGTATTCGCACAACCTATAGCATTTGGATCTGTGACTACAATATTTACAAGATCAACAGCCCCCGTATTTGTTAAAACAATTTCAAAGGCTGCTGTTCCACCAGGACTCACCAGTTGAACATCAGTTCCATCTAAGGCATGTTTATCTATAGTAATTTGTGCACTTTGGGCAGACAAGGAACCTATGCCGAGGAAGCTAGCAAGCAACAGGAAGCATAGCATCTTGCAGACAAAGTCCAATTCAATTTTTTTTAGGGAAAGATGTTTCATGAGTCGAATTATTTTGTTTTAAATACACAGGAAAATAAATTATTAATATTAGGCATGGGTTTATTCCATAAACATACAGGTAATGCCCAATGCAAATCAGTGGATTTACAGGACATTATTACTGAAAATATCATTATTTTTCATCAAAGTTGACTATTCGCAACAACATGTATGCTTTACGCCAACAATGGATATAAAACAAGCTAAAATCAATAGCTTAATCGGAATATAATCCGGAGAAAATTGGTATTGGGAAAGACTTTTGGAAATGTGGGATATTAAATCTAATGATAGTACCTTATTAAATCATCTGATATAATAATCAAAATACTACCACAGCATAAACTCTGGTTTGTGTATTTAGTATTGGGTATCAAAAGGGGGAGTATTTATCTAAACATTTTAGCACTAAGGTTAATGGTGCGTTGCAGAGGAATTGTCAAGAATAACAGGTATCTCTAAGCACAAGATACAACTTTTTCATATAATAGTAAACACGACACGAACACATCAAACAAAATTATCGCATAGAATACAGTATAAAAACATTATATTCACATCTTCAATAAATCTTTCATTTTCCACCATTCATTTCATGCTAAATTACAGACAATTAAATATTACTCAATTACCCTATTTTACATTTTACGTTTTTGACATTTTCCAAAACAATACAAATATTTTCATAAAAAAATTTCAGTCATATGTTTTAAATAGGCAAAAAACATCAGGAAATACTCTCGTTTAGGTATATTTTGGATTAAAATATTTCGTAATAAACACTGTACCACAAAAGCGAGTGATAAAATAATTGCCTTCGCGCGCCCTTTCATCCCCAAGGGGTTGCCTCGCACAATTTCCCTATGAGAAGACCAGACAATTTTAATTTTAAATAAGCATACCTGTTTCATTATACACGCTTTTAATATAAAAAAGCTTACCTTTACTACAACGTTTTTTTTAGCAACGAAAATCACGACTTATGCTACAATTATATAGCCCTGTTTTTTTGCTTCAGGCTTTCTGTCTTTATCATGCTTATAAGAATGGTGCTGATCAGAAATGGTTATGGGTTATTATCATCATTCCATTGTTGGGTTGTGTTCTTTACTTATTTGATCGTTTTCACAATCAGGATAATGTGGAAACGATTACGGAAAATGTGAAAGGAACTATGAAACCCAATTATCTATTATCGAAAATGGAAGAAGAAGCTCAGTTTAGTGGTACCGTAGTGAATAAGACTAGGCTAGCCGACGAGTACACCAGTAAGGAAAAATATGAGCGCGCTATCGCTTTATATGAATCTTGCTTGGAAGGTTTTAACAAGGATGATCCACAGCTTTTGATGAAACTTTTGAAGGCAAATTATTTGAACAATGCTTATGAAGAAGCGGTAAGGATTGGAGAAAAGTTAAAATCGGAACGATTCTTTCAAAACACTGCTGAAAAAATTGCTTATGCTATTGCACTTCAAAAAACTGGCGCTATAGCACTAGCGGAACAAGTATTCCAAGAGATGGATATTCGGTTCACGAATTATAAGCACAGAATTGAGTACGGGAATTTTCTACTGCAAACGAACCGGCCACAGGATGCGAAAGCGAAGTTCGCGACTTTGCTGGAGGAGTTGAATAATATGGATTCCTTGGAGAAAAGAATGAAGAAGGATATTATTCAGGAGGTGAAACGTTTGTATGATAAGATTTAGGGGAATTATTCTATTCCCCAACGAATTCCGATATAGCCCATTGCGCCTGTAATTGGGGCGTAGATATGGGTGGCATCAAAGTAATCTCCGAAAGGATCTTCCGCATCAATAATGGGATCTTTTTGGGTGTAATTTGTCAGGTTTTCTCCACCGAGATAGACTTCAAAGTTTTTACCAAATTTCCGAGTCAGTTGGGCACTCACTAAAGCATAGGCATCCGTCTCACCAGTATAATGTGCATCATTGTGTTCTATATTCTCCAACAGGTTTACAAATCGAGATTTTCCCACCAACTGCAAGCCAGTATTGATGGCCCATTTTTCATCGGTCGTTTTATAATCCAATGTTATGAGGCCACGATGTTGGGGAACCATCGGTTTACTACGCAATTCCCCATCCTGAAAGCTCATCCGCACATCATTGAACTTATACCCCACTTTAAAATCTAGTCCATCTAAAATTTCGTAAGAAAAAACAGACAATAAACTGTTGGCGAAAGATCGTCCATTAAGGTTGTAAAAATACACCGCATCAAAACGTTCATCCATATCCATGACAATTTGGTTGACAAACTCCGTGCGATATAAATCGAAGGAGAAACTCCCATCTTTTCCGGCCAGCTCAAAGTTCTGGGTAAAGTTCAGCCCGATGTTCCACGCTTCTTCAATTTCTGGGTTTTCTAAAATATAGACAACACGATTACTCGCTAACATCCCGACATTTTCAGCAATTACATTGGCAACCCGAAAACCTCGCCCAGCCGAAACACGAACGATGCTATTTTCAGAAAAATTATACTTCACATTCGCCCTTGGCGTAAACAGTGTACCATAAATATTGTGCTGATCGACTCGTACCCCTACAGTTGCCCCTAGTCTATTTTTAAAAGCACCTTGTTCGTCAAATTCTGGCGCATAACGGTACTCCACAAAAGCCCCCGGCACGGATTCCGTACGGCTCAAATCAATAGAATCAACACCTTCCCTATAATCATAAAGCCACTCATCATAATCATCATACAAATAACTTGCGCCAACATCTATTTTATGAATACTATTTTTGAGTGCAGTGGAAAACAATCCGCTTACATAAGCATTTTTTTGTGTACCATAATGCCTTCTTTCACTATACCAAGAATCCAGATTATGCCAAGATGCATTCAGGATAAAACCAACTGTATTGTTCAGGTTTTCAAAACCAAGATAACCTGCCTTGGCAAACAACTCTACCCTATCGTGATCCTGCGTTATGACATAATATCTATTTTGCGATTGTACTGTTGGAATTTGTCCTGCCACATGCCGATCCCTTATCGCATGGATATTAATTTGGGAACGAAAAACATCGCCCCGGTAAAACATACGAAACATCCCATCAAGCATATCCTTTTGTGGGGTATCATAAAAACCATCGTCGTTACCATCCAGTTCGTTGCGTCGGGTACTGGCATGTAGAAGGAGGCCGCTACTTAATTTTTCATTTACCTTGTGGTTAAGGTGCAAGTTCGCTTCTCCCCTACCGAAAGTGGAACCATAAAGATTGAGGAAAACTTTTTTATCTTCAAAGGGTTTGACCAACTCGGAATTGATTTGTCCTGCGATAGATTGGTAGCCATTTTGAACCGTTCCAGTTCCTTTGGAAATTTGGATACCGGAAAGCCAAGTGCCCGGTAAATATTCAAGGGAGAAAGCAGAACCAAGCCCTGTCATGGCAGGTCGTTTTTCTATCATCATTTGGGTATAGCTTCCCCGTAATCCGAGCATCATGATTTCTCTCGCTCCGGTAACGGCATCGCTATAAGCCACATCTACGGCCGCATTGGTGGAAAAACTTTCTGCAAGGTTACAGCAAGGTGCTTTGCGGAGTTCTCCAGCTCCGATGCTTTCCACATTCAGTGTTGAAAGTGTGGAGACATAGTTATCCCTTTTCTTAGCCGCAACCTCTACCGGCATCAAATCTGTAACGCCATCTAAGGTGATAACCAGATCATTTTCAGAGGGTAAAACTTCAACGACCATTGTTTGATAGCCCACATAGTCGATATAAAGATTGGCAATCGTATCTTGTTTATGGAGATAGAATGCGCCATTTTCATCGGCAACGGTTCCGGATTCGGCACCTGCCCAGATGAGGGTTGCCCCGAAGAGTGGTTCTTCCAGCTCGTTCATCACGGTGCCATTTAGCAACTCTTGGGCCTGGATATTCCCCACAAGCATGCAGTAACAAAGTATGGTCAAAAATTTTTTCATATCGCAAAAATATTAAATTAAACGATAAGAAAGGGGAAATTGTTTAATTTAATGGAGAATTGTCGGATATGGGAAGGAAAATTATGCTTTGGACAAATACTTCAATGATAAAATCAGGTACTCGCTACTATCTTGAAAGGGGTTTAAATTTCTTCAACAGCTT
>JAHDGC010000290.1 GCA_020627865.1 Saprospiraceae bacterium
AAAGTTTCTCATTTAAGGTGTAAGTATGGTTTAGTCTTTAGACGGAAAAATCTTTGATAAGTGACTGGTTCTAAGATCAATATCAAATTTATTTCATTGAATATTATATATTATAATAATTTAAAATGAAATATTGAGAAATTTTCTTGTAGTGTTTTTGTTTAATAATTGAGACGATGTATTCATACAATTAAACTGGGAGTTCAATCATTTTAGGAAAGCACATGCCAAAAATTTCTTAATTTCACCATCAAAATAGAGTAATTACTCTGACTAACACAAGTTCTCCAACTAGGAGCCCTAAATTTTGTCTCTTACTAGAAAAGCTCACGCTCAATGAGCTTTTCTTTTTTTATGCACTTACCATAGTTTTTGATAAATTGCACAATAATTTAGGGAATCCACCTTGAAGTTCGACATACCGCGCTGCTCCAATGCTTATAGCTTTGAAGGCAGGACAGTGATAGATCGTCCTTTCATCTAAATGGACTTCAATAAAGTATTTAATAAATTCTATATGCAGTTAGCTATTCTCTTCTTTGTAATGTGTTTTTCGAGCTTGGGCTTCTCATGGGCACAAAATAATACTTTTATGACACCTTTTGAAAAAAAATCTAATACTTCTGCAAGTTATGCAGAAGTTGTTCAGTTTTATGAGCAGCTCAATGAAAGCTTCAAGACAATTCAACTTACTGAGGCAGGGTCTTCTGATAGCGGCTTCCCCATTCACACCGTTATTTTTTCAAAGGATGAAGACTTTGATCGGGAAAGTATCCGGAAGAAAGGGAAGGTCGTTTTATTTATCAATAATGCGATTCATCCTGGAGAACCCTGCGGGGTAGATGCAACGATGATGCTCTTGCGGGACTTTGCCACTAAGAAGGATCAACTGGATTATCTGGATAATGTCGTCATTGTGGCCATCCCGTTTTATAATATTGGCGGTGGTTTGAATCGAGGAAGTTTTAGCCGGGCGAATCAGCAAGGCCCAGAAGCGTACGGTTTCAGGGGGAATGCACAAAATCTTGACCTTAACCGTGATTTTATAAAATGTGATTCCCGGAATGCCCAAACTTTCAATAGAGTTTTCACCTATTGGCAACCGGATGTTTTCATTGATAACCATACTTCAAATGGGGCAGATTATCAATATACTATGACGCTCATTGCTACGCAACATAATAAGCTGGCTCCTTCATTGGCTGGTTATCTCAACAGGAGTTTACTGCCTGCACTTTATGACGATATGGAAAAGGGGGGATGGGAAATGGTGCCTTATGTATACGCACGAGATATTCCAGATAATGGTATTGCGGCCTTTCTGGATTTGCCGCGGTATTCCTCCGGATATGCAGCACTGTTCAATACCTTGTCCTTCATGCCAGAAACCCACATGCTGAAACCCTTCGAAGATCGGGTGAAAAGTACCTATGCTTTCATGGAAGTGATGGTTAAGCATTTGCATCATGGCTATAGAAATTTACAGCAGGCCCGAAAAGATGCTATTGCTGAGATGAAGATGGCTAAAGCTATTGACCTGAATTGGGAGTTGGATGCAGATGATTTTGATACCATCAAGTTTAAAGGCTACGAGGCCAGCTATAAACCGAGTAAGGTGAGCGGCATAGATCGTTTGTACTATGATCGGGATAAACCATTTGAAAAGGAGATTTCTTATTTTAATAGTTATAAACCTAGCCTTACGGTAAATAAGCCGGTGGCTTATATTTTTCCCCAAGCATATCAAGATGTCGTAGAGCGTTTGCAGTGGAATGGGGTAGTGGTTAAGCGATTGGAAAGGGATAGTGATGTTCCTGTTGAAATGTATAAAATTGTTGATTTTAAAACAAGGGATCATTATGAGGGACATTATTTGCATAGCAACGTCGATGTGGAAAAGTTGGCGCAAAACTGGCTTTACCGGAAAGGAGATTATTTAGTTTTACTGAACCAATTTTCGGATAATTATATTGTCAATGCATTGGAACCGCATGCGCCAGATTCTTTCTTTGCTTGGAACTTTTTCGATGGGATTTTGATGCAAAAGGAATATTTCTCGCCTTATGTTTTTGAAGACCTTGCTGATGCGTTTCTAAAATCAAATCCGGATGTTAAAGTGGATTTAGAAGACAAAAAGGCGGTTGATCCGGAGTTTGCCAAGTCTGCATACCAACAACTCAATTTCATTTATAAAAGATCTCCTTGGTATGAGAAAACATATCGGTTATACCCTGTTGGAAGGGTCATGTCCGATAAAGATTTACCAGAAATAATGGATGAATGATACTATCCTATGAAGATATGGTACAATTGTGTAAATATTTGGTATTGGATATAGACATGGTTAGTTTTGTACTAGAAAGACACCTGAACAACTAAACGCCATTATTCTAATCTCTTTAATATTTATTACTATGCAAGTATCATGGAAAGGCGTCTATCCCGCCGTTACTACAAAATTCAAGGAGGACGAAAGCCTTGATGTCCAAGCGTTTGAATACAATTTAAATGCACAACTTGAGGCCGGCGTACATGCTTTTGTCTTGGCCGGAAGTTTGGGCGAAGCCAGCACGCTGTTGGCTAGCGAAAAATTAGATTTGTTGGCTGCTGCCCGAAATGTAAGTGCCGGCCGTATCCCGGTGATTATGAATATTGCTGAGCGTTCGACCCGAATGGCCATTAAGACTGCTGTTGCGGCAGAGAAAAATGGTGCTGACGGAATTATGTTGTTACCACCGCTGCTTTATGGTGCAGATGATAGGGAAGTGGTAACTTATTTTAAGTCGGTTGCTAATGCAATATCTATCCCGGTGATGATCTACAATAACCCCGTGGATTATAAAATTGGGGTGACAGTAGAAATGTTTGAAGAATTGATCGAGTGTGAGAATATTCAGGCCGTTAAGGAATCAACAAGAGATACTTCTAATGTTGTTCGTATGAAAAATGCATTCGGAGATCGCATCAAGATTCTTTGTGGGGTCGATACCCTAGCATTGGAATGTTTGTCTTTGGGGGCAGATGGCTGGGTGGCTGGCTTAGTAGATGCTTTTCCTCGTGAAACTGTTGTTATTTATGAGTTGGTGAAAGCCGGACGTGTTAAGGAAGCCCTAAAGATTTATGCTTGGTTTATGCCATTATTAGAATTGGATATTCGCCCAAAACTGGTGCAATATATCAAGATGGCCGAAGTGGCGACAGGTATCGGTACGGAGAAAACCCGTGCGCCGAGGCTGCGTGTTGCTGGGGAGGAAAGGAAAAATGTTTTAAATATTATTAACAAGGCACTTGCTTCAAGACCTGACCTGTCGGCTTATAAAAATAATGCTTTGGTGATGAGTAAGAATGGTCAAGTATCTTAAGGCTAAAATTAATGTTAATTATGAACGGAAATAATATTCTTGGTTTTAAATATTCCGCATTGGCAACCAATATCCTCAAGTCAATGAACCCCAAAACAATGGAAATGCTCGAAGGGGCATTTCACATTGCGACACCAGAAGAAGTAGACGAGGCCATGCAATTGGCAGAAGAGGCTTTCCACGAATACAAGTTGGTTTCCTCCGAAAACAAGGCTCGTTTTCTGGAAGCGATTGCTGATGAGATTTTAAATCTTGGAGATCACCTGATCAATAGAGCTTGTCAAGAGTCAGGTCTACCTGCTGGAAGAATTACCGGAGAAAGAGGACGAACAGTTGGGCAACTTCGACTTTTCGCAAAACTTCTACGGGAAGGTAGCTGGGTTGATGCCGTTATTGATGTCGGAAAACCTAACAGTACACCTGCAAAGGGAGACATCCGGAGAATGATGGTGCCGCTCGGTCCTGTAGTTGTTTTTACAGCAAGTAATTTTCCCCTCGCTTTTTCCACAGCGGGGGGCGATACGGCTTCTGCCCTTGCGGCTGGTTGTCCGGTCGTGGTGAAAGCACATGAATCCCATCTCGGAACCAATGGCCTAGTGGCGATTGCCATCAAAACTGCGGCTGAAAAAACAGGGATGCCGGATGGCGTTTTCTCTTCCCTAAATGGAACAGGGCCAGAATTAGGGCAGGCGCTTGTCAAGCATCCGTTTGCAAAAGCAATTGCCTTTACGGGTTCTGGTAGGGCAGGAAGGGCTATCTTTGATACAGCTGCTGCTAGGCCAGAGCCGATCCCAGTTTTTGCCGAAATGGGAAGCATTAATCCAATTTTTTTACTACCAGATACATTGGCCAAAAAAACTGGAGAAATTGCAAAAGAATATGCCGCTTCGATAACTTTAGGCGTAGGACAATTTTGTACCAATCCGGGTTTGTTCGTGGGGGTAAAAGGCCAGCATTTGGCAGCTTTTAAGAAGCATCTGGCCGAAGAGATGGATGCTATTCCGGCGGCAACCATGTTGAGTAAAAATGTTTGCCGTAATTACCAGAAAGGAAAGATGGAGTTGTTGGAACAGGCAGGTGTCAGCTTGGAATGGTCGGCTAATCAGCCTGAGCATGCATTAGAGGCAAGGGCTGCTATTGCGAGTGTTTCTGCCGCAGAATTTTTAGAAAATCCTGCTTTGCAAGAGGAAGTGTTTGGCCCTTTTACGCTTGTTGTTGAGGTCGAACATAAGGCGGAGTTGTATGCTGTTGCGGCTTCGCTTCAGGGGCAACTTACCGCTACAATTATGGCGGAAAAAGAAGAGTTGATGGCGTATCAAGAGTTGGTTCATGTTATTCGGGAGAAGGCGGGGCGTTTAATTTTGAATAATGCCCCTACGGGGGTTGAGGTTGGGTATGCTATGCAGCATGGTGGACCTTATCCCGCGAGTACGAATAGTCAGACAACTTCGGTGGGCACTGCAGCCATTCAGCGTTTTGCTAGGCCGGTAGCGTTCCAAAATTGGCTGGAAGAGTTATTGCCGGATGCTTTGCAAAATGGTAATCCGCTGAATATTTGGCGCTTGGTGAATGGGGTGAGGACTAATGGAAAGATCGGATAATTTAAATGTGTTTTCTCTATGCCATCAAAAACTTTCTTCTGTATAGATGCACATACTTGTGGGAACCCCGTTCGATTGGTTGCTGGAGGCGGCCCGATATTGAAGGGCAAGAACATGAGCGAAAAAAGGCAACATTTCTTAACAGCGTTTGATTGGATTAGGAAGGGGCTGATGTTCGAGCCACGCGGTCATGATATGATGTCCGGAAGTATACTCTATCCGCCTACCGATCCTGAGAATGACATTGGTGTTCTTTTCATCGAAACGAGCGGTTGCTTGCCTATGTGTGGTCACGGTACTATCGGCACGGTTACAATTGCCATTGAACAAGGGTTGGTTACTCCAAAAATCCCGGGGAAACTCCGTCTGGAAACGCCTGCCGGAATCGTAAAGGTCACTTACAAACAAGAAGGAGCCAAAGTGAAATCGGTAAAGTTGGTAAATATTGCCTCCTACTTAGACCAAGAAAACATCGAGGTCGATTGTCCTGATCTCGGTAGGCTTAAAGTCGATGTTGCTTATGGAGGAAACTTCTATGCGATTGTAGATCCTCAAGAAAATTTTAAGGGTATTCAACATTATACTGCCGGAGATTTGATTCGCTGGAGTCCGATTATTCGGGAAAGAATAAACGAAACCCATAAATTTGAACATCCAGATAATTCGACAATCTGCGGTTTGAGTCACTTGCTTTGGACAGGGGAAACCATCAGCCCATTAGCAACGGCAAGAAACGCTGTTTTCTATGGAGATAAAGCCATTGATCGTTCTCCATGTGGAACGGGTACCTCTGCACGTATGGCACAATGGGCTGCAAAAGGATTGTTGAAAAAAGGAGATGCTTTTATTCACGAAAGTTTTATTGGGAGTAAATTTACGGGACGAATTGAAGAGTATTCGATAGTTGGGGGCAAAAAGGCTATTATTCCAAGTATCGAAGGTTGGGCAAAAATTACTGGATTAAATACCATTTTTATTGACGATGAGGATGACCCTTATGCACATGGATTTCAGGTAATTTGATTTCGAATGAAAAACGTAGAGCCGCGATGCATCGAGGCTCTATGTTTTTCTTCGGCATATTGCGCTGTGTACGACAACTCTGCAGGCATATCTTAACGAACATTCAGGGATTAAAAAATGCTTTTCAACATTTTTTAATAAAAACTTCCAAAAATGAAAATATTCATCATCGGTGGCGGCATCATTGGACTGTGTTCTGCTCATTATTTACAACAAAGTGGGCACGAAGTTGTCGTCGCTGATAAAACAAGAATGTTAGATGGATGCTCGTATGGAAATGCGGGGATGATTGTTCCAAGTCACTTTGTACCACTTGCGGCACCAGGCATGATCCGTAAAGGTATCCGATGGATGTTTAATCCGGAAAGCCCGTTTTATATTAAACCCCGATTGAATATGGATCTGCTAAAATGGGGTTTGAAATTTTACCAATCCGCGAATGAAAGACATGTACAAAATGCTGCGGAATCTTTGAGGGATTTAAATATTCTAAGTAAAAAATTATTTAAAGAATTTAGTGAAAAAGCAGGCTTCGAATTTGCCTTCGAGGAAAAAGGCTTATTGATTTTGTATAAAGATGAACATGTTGGAGCGGAAGAAAAAGCTGTTGCAAAAATGGCGAATAGTATCGGGGTAGAGGCGCAAATCTTAAACAAGGAACAAGTCCAAAAAATAGAGCCAGAAATGAATCCCGATGTCTTGGGGGGAATATACTATCCGGGCGATGCCCACTTACATCCTGGCTTGTTCATGGATGCCCTGAAAAGAAACTTGCTTAAAAATGGGGCGACTTTTCTGGAAGAAACTTCCGTAAATGATATTATTGTTGCAAATAATGTTGTGAAAACAGTTGAAACAACAAAAGGAAAATACAAGGCAGACCAAGTTATTGTCACAAGTGGCTCTTGGACAGGACAATTGCTGAAAAAGTGTGGCATAAATTTGCCCCTTCAGGCTGGAAAAGGTTATAGCATTACCTTGAAGACTCCTACCAAATTACCTAGAATTCCCACCATTTTAGCCGAAGCAAAAGTTGCCGTTACCCCAATGAACGGCCAGCTCCGTTTTGCCGGAACGATGGAAATTGCAGGATTAGACCTCTCTATAAATAAATCGCGTGTCAACGGTATTCTTAAAGCTATTCCCAAATACTATCCAGGAGTGGAAGTGTCATTCCCTCCAGAACAAGAAATCTGGAGTGGGCTTCGGCCATGTACGCCGGACGGTCTACCATATATCGGGAAATGGCCTGCTATAAATAACCTAGTCATCGCAACAGGACATGCCATGATGGGGCTAAGCCTTGGTCCAGCAACAGGAAAACTTGTTGCTGAAATAGTAGACGGTAGAACTTGTTCGGTAAATGAAAAAATGTTTGTACCGGAGCGATTTTTGTAATACTTTTACATGAAATTGATTCTTTGGCAAAACCGTCGCAAGTAAAGGTCAATTGAAAATTGATCGATAAAATCCCGAAAATTCACTAATTCTGAAAATTCTGCTTCAGACATTTGCGAAAGTTGTCAAAGCACCACAAAACCTAATCATGTTCGAAAAGCTTTTACCATACGATGTCGCACATTTTATCCTTGGAGAATATCTCCGGTATTATCACCAATTTAAACGGGTTACGAAACGAGCCAAAATTCGTTTTGAAAACCGAGATTGGCATGGGATACAACAAGATTCTACAGACAGAATTTCTTTATACAAGGATATAGTGGCGGAAGCAACGCACAGAGTGGTGGAACTGATCGGGGACAAGGCCAGTGATCGAAATTTGTGGCTGGAAGCCAAGGAGATGTACCTGGAAGACATCACGAATTTTAACACTCGGAATATTGCAGAAACATTTTATAATTCTGTTTTCCGGCATTGTCACAAAGGACTTGGTGCAGATAAGGATTTGATGTTTGTGCAATCGACGGGAAGTTATCGCGAGTTCAAGTCTACAAAACCAATCTATTATTCCTTTTACTTTGATAAAGAAGCAAGGGACATTGTGAAACAAATTTTTTCCCTCTATACCTTTGATGCTACTTTCGAGGATTTTGATCGGGATATAGATTTCGTGGCAACAGTTTTTGAAGAGAAATTGGAAAGCCTTGATTTATTGAATAAAAAACTAAAGCTGGAAACCTTAAAATCTGTCTTTTATCGCAATAAAGGTGCATATATTGTTGGGCGATTTTATACTGGAAGGGGTGTTATCCCTTTTGTCCTGCCCTTGTTGCATGGAGAAAATGGTATTTATGTAGATGCATTGTTGTTAGAAGTGCAAGATGTGAGTTCTATTTTCAGTTATTATCGTTCTTACTTCTTGGTAGATATAGATATCGTGACAGAGATGGTGGATTTTCTAAAAACCATTATTGTCCACAAAAGCTTAGGGGAATTGTATAATTCTATTGGTTTTGAAAAACATGGAAAGACCGTTTTCTACAGAAATTTTATCCAACATCTAAGAACATCCGATGATAAATTTATCGTCGCGCCAGGAATCAA
>JAHDGC010000291.1 GCA_020627865.1 Saprospiraceae bacterium
ATTTTATCAGGTATCCTACAAATCCCTCGCACCAAAAGTATCCCCCTGATTAATATCGCCCGTTTCCAAACCCTTCTTGAACCAACGCATCCTTTGTTCAGATGTACCATGCGTAAAAGAATCTGGAACCACATAACCTCGGGATTGCATCTGGATTCTATCATCCCCAATTGCATGGGCTGCATTCATGGCTTCCTCATAATCACCCTCTTCCAGAATACCTTTGGTTCTGTGCGCGTGATGTGCCCAAACACCAGCAAGGAAATCTGCCTGTAATTCCATACGTACCGATAAGTCATTATATTGTGCCTCCGGAATACGTCCTTTCTGGCTGTGTACTTTTTGGGTAATCCCTAACAAATATTGTACATGATGGGCAACCTCGTGGGCAACCACATAAGCCATGGCAAAATCTCCCGGTGCCTTGAATCGTTTTTTCAAATCATCATAAAAAGAAAGATCAATATATAGTTTTTGATCACCTGGGCAGTAGAATGGCCCCGTTGCAGCACTTGCAAAACCACAGGCAGATTGGACTTTACGACTAAATAAAACGAGGGTTGGTTCCCGATATCTTTGTTGCAACTGTTGTGGGAAAATGGTATTCCAAACATCTTCGGTATCTTTCAAAACAACGGATACAAATTCGGCCAAAACCCGATCTTGTTCTGTTTCTTGATAGGTACTTCCTGCTTGTTGTTGCTGTGATTGTTGCATTTGTTGCTGAAGAACTTGGCTGCCATCTCCGCCCATAAGTGTGATAATCAAGAATAGGGCTATAGAACCAAGACCGAGCCCGACACCAGCCTTTGCCCCACCACTCATACCCCGGCGGTCTTCAACATTTCTGCTTTTTTCTCTGCCTTCCCATTTCATAATAGAATGAATTTTATGGTTAAAAAATATTGCTGCTTTATCAATGATTTAGATTGTTTTTCAGATTTAAAATCCAAATATAATGCTTTTTGTGATTTTTTTGTGTGAGAGATATTATATATCATGCTAAAAATACGATTTCCTTTGTTTTGACCCTTTTTTGTTAAAAAAGATAACTTTCCCGAAAGTCAGGATTCAAGACCATTATAAAAGGCTACCAAAGTTTTCTCCTCGTTTTCCCAATTCCAGACTTTTCGGGCCATTTTGCAATTTTGCCTTATTTTATCATAAAAAACGCTGTCGTCCAGCAGTTTTCTACAAGCCATCGCTAATGTTTCTGGGCTAAGATCATCCACCAAAACCGCAACTTCAAATGCTGCATTTAACTTTTGATACTCTGGGAAATTAACCTGTACAACTGGAACGGCAGCATTGATATAATCAAAGGCTTTATTGGCCAAGGAATAATAATAATTCAAGCCTTTGTTCTTCAATAGATTTAATCCAATTTTTGCCTTACGGGTAATGGGCGGTAAATCTTTGGGTAAAATATATCCCAAAAACTTTACCCGATCTTCCAATTGCAAGCTTTTTACCTGTGTCCTGAGGACTTCGCTTAAATCGCCTTCCCCGGCCAACCATAGTTCTGCATCGGGGAGCAGGTGCATGGCGGAAATCATCTCTTCCAGCCCTCGACCATCATTCAAAACGCCCTGATATAACAGTATGTTTTCTTTTTTGTCTCCATCATCTTTATATGTTTTTTTCAACGGAACATTTCTTATCGTGGCAAATGAAGGCCCATATTTTTGGCTTAATATTTCGGCAAGGCTTTCTCCTACGGTATAGCAATATCGGATGTTGGGAATCGTGATGTTCGCAATGCGTTCCCATATTTTTTTTACTCGGGGTCTTTCGACCAATTCCGGTACTTCCGTAAAATATTCATGCGCATCATATATACAGATTTTGCTCCTGATTTTTGCACTGAAATATCCGGGTAAAATAGTGTCTAAATCAATGGCGCAGATGATGTCAAATTTTGCAAAAAGTAAATACAAGAATAATCTGATATTGTACTCAGCATAAAATAAAGTTCCCTTATGGAATAGTAAGCGAAAGCGTTTTTGTTCAAAATTATGCGAGACCAATGCTTTTGAGAAACTTCTTTTTCGGCCAATCAATAACACTTCGTATCCGTGTCGAGACAAGCTTCCACAAATGCGTTGCATGCGTTGATCATAATTCAGATCATTGGTTACGGTGAAAATGATTTTTTTGCTCATAGAATGTTATCGTCAGGTTTGGTCGGGACAGGTAGGGATTGGTAGGGACAGGACATGCCCTGTCCCTACCAATCCCTACCGTGATACCAATTTTAATTTTTCCGATTCAAAAGCCAAAACCCCTTCATCCAACAAATATTCAACGGCCTTTAAAATATCTTTTTCCTGTCTAGGCGCAAACGAACTGACCATTTCATCAATGGAGAGATTTTCTTTTTTCAATAAAAGCTGAATTTTGTTATGGAGCATCTCGACCTTTTTGTCGTCCGGCCTTGTTTTTTTATTTTTAATACAAACGTCACAAATGCCACATTCCTCTGCATGCTTTTCCCCAAAATAATGCAACAACAAGCGACTTCTGCAAATATCTTGTTGTGTGTAGTTAATAGCCTCTGCTATTTTCTCCTTGTGCCGCTCTTTCCTGAAATGATACAGCTTTTGATCTATAGCCAGATTATCTGTGCTGACCCTTTCTTTTAAAAAAGTAATCTGTGGTTTGTCTTTCTTGGGGCGATACCTTAAAATATTTGATTGCTGAATTTTGAGCAGTGCATCGACTAGTTCCTTTTCCGTTATTTTTAGAAAACGGGCAATCTGCCTTTCGTTGATATTGACATAATTGCCAAAAGCACCTTGTGTCATTCTAAGAATCGTCTTAATAATAATGTCGTATTTTTTATTACGCAATTGAAAATCATAAAGCGCTTCCTTTCCAACAGTAATCTTTACAGAAGAAGGAACATATATAGATTCGGAGAGCGCAAACCATCCGGCATTTTCCAAAATTTTCATTGCACTGAAAGCGATAACGATATTGAGTTTGAAATTACGTGCAAATTCTACAAGATCAAAATCGTACGTTTTGCCGATGCCAGCTCCTGTTGCCAATTGGAGATAACTGCCCAGCGAGCGATAAACCCTGCGAATTTCATCAAAAGAGGGAAACGAGTTGACATGGCTTTTTTCCAATAGGCTACGATTTTTCTCATTGTACAGTAAAACCGCATAGGCTTTTTTTCGATCTCTTCCGGCACGACCCGCTTCCTGGAAATAAGCCTCTAAACTGTTGGGCAAGTCCATATGGATAACCAGTCTGACATCCGGTTTGTCAATCCCCATCCCGAATGCATTGGTGCAAACCATTACCCGCACCTGATCGTTCAGCCAATCTTGTTGCTTCTTATCCCGGATTTCATTATTCAAACCAGCATGATAATAATGGGCAGAAATTCGATTCCGATTCAGGAAAATAGCTAGATCTTTGGTTTTCTTCCGGCTTCCAGCGTAAACAATGGCCGTACCGGAGATCTTGTCGAGTATCGCAAGCAATTTGTTAAGTTTATCCTCTTCCTGTCGGACAACATAAGCCAAATTGGATCGGGCAAAGCTTGATTTAAAAACTTGCTGGTTGCGGAACAATAACTTTTCCTGCATATCTTCCACGACGGGAAGGGTAGCGGTAGCGGTCAATGCGATGAGTGGCACTTCTGGATGGAGTTCCCTGATGTCCGCTATTTTGAGATAAGATGGTCGGAAATCATAGCCCCATTGGGAGATGCAATGGGCTTCATCAACAGCGATTAAATTTACCTTCATCTTACGGATACGTTCTCTGGCGAGTTCCGTCGTTAATCGTTCGGGGGAGAGATACAGCAATTTGGTATTGCCATAAATACAATTGTCGAGTACCATATCTATTTCTCGATAGCGCATCCCCGAATAAATAGCCTTTGCCGGGATATTACGCTTTTCAAGATGATAAACTTGATCTTTCATTAAAGCAATCAGGGGAGAAATGACCAAGCAAATGCCATCCATAGCCATCGCAGGTACCTGATAGCACAGTGATTTCCCACCACCCGTAGGCATCAGGGCAAGTGTATCCCGCCCATCCATGACAGATTGGATGATGGCCTCCTGTGGGTCACGGAAACTACCGAATCCCCAAAATTCTTTCAGTGTCTCTAGTGGTGAACGCATTTATTTTTTGAAAGTATTATTTGATTCAAAAAAGACAAGTTTCATTCTGCCGATAATGTAAGACTTTTTTTTGAAAAGCAAAAGAAAGATTCCTCATTCCTAAACTAAAAATTCTATATCTTGCGACGGCATGTGAAACCTAAATTTTTGCCACTGATGAATTTCAAGTTACTTGCTTATTATGGTTTGCTCCCATTCATTTATTTGGTGGCACTATTTCCGTTTTGGTGGCTATATCGGTTGTCCGACATCCTATATTTTCTCCTATTCCGGATAATCGGCTATCGCAAGAAAGTCGTATTAAATAATTTGAAAAATGCTTTCCCTGAAAAAAGTCAACAAGAAAGAATGCAAATTTGCAAAGCTTTCTACGCCTATTTGTGTGATCTGTTTTTAGAATCCATCAAGCTCCTGACGATTTCAGAAACACAATTGCGAGAACGAGTATTGTTTGAAGACAAAATTGCATTTGAAAAATACAAAAAAAAAGGCCAAAGTGTAATTGTTGTTATGGGACATTGGGGGAATTGGGAGTGGGGTGGGGCGAGGTTTGCCCTTGAAGACCTTCATCAACTCTATGCCATTTATCATCCCCTGTCTAATAGTTATTTTGATAAACTGGTCAAAGGCATGCGAACCCGTTTTGGTTTAAAGCTTTATACCATGCGGAATGTCAGGCGAGGGATGGAAAAACATAAAGATACCCTGACGGCCACTGCTTTTATTGCTGACCAAACCCCATCCCCACGAAAGGCCTATTGGACAACTTACCTGAATCAAGAGACCCCTGTTTTTACGGGAGCGGAGCGTTGTGCGAAGTCGCTGGATTTTCCCATTGTTTTTGTTGGAGTTCGTCGGTTGAAGCGAGGCTATTACAAAATAGAACCCGAAGATTTGGTGGATCATCCAAGAGAAGCAAAGGAGTATGAAATTTCAGAACTGTTTACCCGCCGTTTAGAAAAAAGTATTCTTGAACAACCGGAGAGTTGGCTTTGGAGCCATAGACGATGGAAGCATAAAAGAGAGACAGAATGATATGATAAATAATTCTTCTTTTGGGGAACATTCACATATTTTTTGATGTTATGTAAGTACGCAACTCCTGTTTAGTCATTTGCATAAAAAAAAGAGAACGGGCCATATAGACACCGTTCTCACAAGAAGTTAAAATTTTGACTCATAATAAACTAAATGCAAATTCGCAAAAAAAAATTTCCATAAATAATAAACCATTTAACCATAAACCAAGCTTCCTTGGCGAATAATGAGAATTCGAACATTAAGTCTGAGCCTTGAATATCAACTTCAGTATTTTAACATAAAATTACGCAAAATTAAAAATTGATTTGCAAATATAGCAACGTAATTAGATATAATTTAATTTATTTAAAATATTAACTTATAAAATATTATCAAATTAATCAAATAACAATATATTTTCGTGCTAAATGTCAGTTGATGTAATTTTTTTAACTGAAAGTACTAAAAAAATCAAAATCCAGGCTCCTGAGACCATGATTGCTTCATTTGGTGTAAGAAACATGGAAAAGCCATTTTGATCCATGAAATTTTGAGCCATCTGAGCAAAGGGCACAGGAACAAGATCTTCTGTAGCGTTTATTGGATAAAAGTGCATTGTCCTGCCGCTGAATAACTTTAAGTGTACGACATATCTTATAAATAGTTCTATAAATATCCCATAACTTAAGTATAAAAATAGTGCACCGCCTGTTTTTCGTGTAATTAGGCCAATAAACAACCCTATTGTCATATAACTGAAACACATTAGGAAGTACCTCCACGAATAATCTATGTGCTCAATAACTTTAGAGACAAAAATATGCTCTGTATGGAGGGTTCCATATATTATACAAACGAATATGTAGTACAATGTCGCTGCCAAAGATATGATAAAAATAAATATTACTTTTGATTTTATGAAATTAATTCGACTTAATCCTGTAATTATATTTTGGCGGAAGGTTCGATTATTAAATTCTACTGTAATAAAGATGACAGCTAAAAACCCTAAAATAAAGAACGAAAGCCAGTTTCCGAGGTATCCGACATACTCCCAGACGGAAGGGAACATGTAAAATGTGTTTTTTCCGCCTATTTCTTTAGGAATATGCTTGAAACTTTTCGGAATCAGCATTAAAGTCGGGAGTAAGACTATATAAAGGGAGGATAATAGCCAAAAACTTCTGAAATGCCTCATCTTTTTCCATTCCAATAGGAAATAATGTATCATTGTTTAATATTAATATGGTAAGAATTGTGCCGATTATGGCGGAATATGCTCTTTATTTCGTAATCTCCAAGAATTCTGCCTCTAGGCTTTTTTTTCTTGTAACAAGATGATTCAAAAAAATATCATGTTTAGCACTAAACTCATTCAGCTTAGCAGCAGCAAAATCTTCATCAACTGTAAGCAAGAGGATAGTTCCTTTTTGCTCAATTCTTTTTATCTCAGGCATTTGTTTTATTAAAGCAGCTAGTGTCGAAATATCAGTTGCTCCAATTTCAATTTGTTTGTCAGCGCTCAAAATTGCCCCGACCGTACCTTGGGCAAGGAGATTCCCATTTTTCAGGATGGCAACATGCGAGCAGGTTTTTTCGACTTCATCAAGAATATGACTGGCCAGTAAAACGGTTTTGCCTTGATCCGCGATCCTATGTATGATGTTTCTGATTTCCGCGATGCCCTGTGGGTCAAGTCCGTTAGTAGGTTCATCAAAAATGAGTACTTCCGGATTGCCAATCATGGCTCCGGCAATAGCAAGGCGTTGCTTCATTCCTAGGGAAAAAGTTTTGAATGGTGCATCTTTGCGATGAGCCAGATTGACCAGTTCGAGGATTTCGTCAAAATCTTGTTGGACTGTTTTTTTGATATGAGCAATGATTTCCAGATTTTGAACTGGCGTCATGTATGGGTAGAAGTTGGGGGATTCTAAAATGGCTCCGATATATCGTCTTGCATGTTTACCATATTTTCCGTCAAACCACAAATAGCCGCCACTGTCTGGGTTGATAATATCCAACAGCATGCCCAATGTGGTGGTCTTTCCACTTCCATTTGGTCCTAAAATGCCATAAACTTCGCCCGATGCTATCGTCAGGGACAAGTTATTTACAGCACGTATCGCTCCATAGGATTTACTAAGATTGTTGATTTGTAAAACAGGCATAAATTGCAATTACTTTTTGTAAAAATAATGTTTATAATCAAGATGATAGGGGAAAATAAGACGAACTGAAAGTAAAGTCCGATGAATATTATCTATATAAAAAAACAGCCCGCCTTGTGAGCAAGCTGTTATATTTTTTAATGCTTATGGATTTTATTTTAGTTTCTTTGATTATATACCTGTATCAGAGCCTCTACCTCATAATCTTCAACCACCTTAAGCGGAATCCATATTTTCAGTTCTTCTTCTAGAGGCGCTTGGCCTATGACAAGGACTTCGGGTAGTGTGGTTACCTCCAGATCAATAGCGTCAGGAGTTTTTCCCGGAAGATTCCTGAAAGTTTCTTGTTCGAGAATTTCTGCAAAATCTTCCAAAGGAAGCATTTCAATAGGTTTGAGCACTTCTTCAATTTTTGCCTTATTGATACCCACAAAATCATCTTCATCCGAGATGATAGATTCCCACAATTGATTGGCAAGTTTTTTCTGCTTTATTTTCTTGGCCTTTTTTCGTGAGATTGCTTTCTTTTTTTCCGCTTTGGTTTCTACTTGAAGCACAAGATCTTGGGGTTGTATATCTATAACTTCGTTTTGAGGTTGTTCTATAACGATAGCTGTATCTTTTTGATGAACCATATGGTTTTGACGAGGATTAAAAGCTATGATTGAAATCATGATGAACAACAAAACAGCAGCAACTTTACTTAATCTGTGCAGGTGTCTCTTTACGAATAAATTCAGTGGCAGGTGTTTTTCTATATTATTCCATACTTCTTTTTTGGGTTGCATTTCAAAATCTACAAAGTTGCTTTCGAAGGCTTTGTCTAGTGGTTGGGTATCCATTTCGATTTTTATCTCGTCCCAAAGCCCCGGACGAGGGGGGACTTCGAAGTCGTCAAAAGCTTTTTTGAAACTTTCATCCATGTGGTTGTACTTGTTTTCCATGAATAAAGTGAGTTTTGATGGTTTATAATTTGTTAATCATTTTTTGTAATAGAATACGGGCTCGTGCCAATTGGGATTTTGAAGTGCCTTCCGAAATTCCCAAAAGTTGTGCAATTTCTCCGTGGTTATAACCTTCAATAATATAAAGATTAAAGACAGTGCGGTAACCTCTCGGAAGTTTTTGAATAAGCTTCAGTAAATCCTGATGGGCA
>JAHDGC010000292.1 GCA_020627865.1 Saprospiraceae bacterium
TTTAAAATCGGTTTTTGGGATGGCCTCACTCTAGCAATAGAGGGGGGCTTTTTTTATTGAATGATGACTTGTCCTAACATTAAGCATACCATATTTAAGGTATTTTTGTGAGAATTAGAATGGAAGCATATTGCTGTGTTTGGATTTGTATTCAATAAAGCTTAACTTATAATACCATTTAACGCGTTATGAATATTTTCCCCCTTATTTTCTAAAAAGAATCAAAGAAACTTATAATTTTTTTGTTAAATTGTTCTAAGTTCTTTGTATCTTTATTGCCGTATAGAATAAGATGCCAATTTTTTCATATCCCATGGATTTATTGCACTCTTTCTGTCCATTCCCTTAAACTTCTCTACAAATCCTATCAACCGTTAATTTCCCATTAACCACTAGTATGCATTTGGATATTAGTCTAGTTTATCTGTCCATCTACTGGTAATTATAACCCTGAAGCTCATATTAATTTTTGAGAGACTTGTTTTGTCAATTACCAATTCATGGATTTGCTATACCATGATGTGTACATTGTGTTGCATATTATTCACAATTGGAAATAAAACAATTCTCATGAAAAAAGAGTTCTACTTTTCTGTTTACAGAAGAAACAACAAAAAGCCAGACTTTGATAGGAGGTCGAAGCTTAAAGATGGGGCATGGGGGATCAAGAAAATCCAAACCTTTCTTTTACCAATTTTATTGATGGTCTTGGGGTATAGTGGGCTAATGGCTCAATGTACTTCTTATAGTGGTGGCCCATATAGCTTGGGTCAAAGTAGTTGTATGGTCGGTGGCCAAGTAGCGGCTGCTTTTGCTGCTTGGGATAATGAGGTCTATACAGCAACAGTTGATGCTGGTGGAAATTATACCTTCGACCTAGCGGGTTGCGATCAGACACTTTGGGGTGGCCCGGTTACGATAACGGCTATTGGTGGCGGAACGGATAGTGGTGCTTCTATCGACAATGGAACGACATTGGGAACTGTAACAGGAGATTGTTCTCTTACCGTTGATATCCCTGCTGGTATCACTACGGTTTGGTTTACCCTTACTTCCAATTGTGGTGGTGCTGTGAATCAAGTAGATAATGGCGTCCCGACTTTGACGACTAACGCTGGTGATCCATGTGTTTCTGGGGAATGTACGTCGTACGCTGGTGGTCCGTATAGTCTAGGGATGAGTAGTTGTAATGTCGGTGGACAGGTTGCGGCTGCTTTTGCTGCTTGGGATAATGAGGTTTACACGGCGGAAGTTGATGCCGGTGGAAATTATACTTTCGACCTAGCAGGTTGTGATCCTAATGCCTGGGGTGCTCCTCTTAACGTTACGGTTATCGGAGGTGGTACCGACAGTGGTGCTTCTATTGATAATGGAACAACATTAGGTTCTGTTACTGGAGATTGCTCTGTGACTTTTGATGTCCCAGCAGATGTTACTACGGTTTGGGTTACTTTGTCTTCCAATTGTGGCGGTGCTGTAAACCAATTAGATAATGGTATCCCTACTTTAACAACGAATGCTGGTGATCCTTGTGTCACTGGCCCTTGTGAGTCATATGCTGGTGGCCCGTATTCATTGGGGCAGAGCAGTTGTAATATTGGTGGACAAGTAGTTGCTGCTTTTAATGCTTGGGATAATGAAGTTTATACCGCAACAGTTGATGCTGGCGGAAATTATACCTTTGAACTGGCTGGTTGTGATCAAACTACATGGGGTGGCCCAGTTACGATTACGGCTATCGGAGGTGGTACGGATAGTGGTGCCTCTATTGATGGTGGCGTAATCTTAGGTTCTGTTGAAGGTGATTGTTCCCTCACTTTTGATGTGCCTGCGGATGTTTCTACAGTTTGGTTTACTTTGACGACCAATTGTGGCGGTACCGTGAATGCTGTAGATAATGGTTTGCCTACTTTAACAACGAATGCCGGAGAGCCTTGTGCTACCGGTCCTTGTGAATTATATGATGGAGGTCCATACGATATGGGAACCTCTAGTTGCATTGTTGGTGGTCAGATAGATCCCGGTTTTGCAGCATGGGATAATGAAGTGTATACAGCCGAGGTTGATCCTGGCGGAAATTATACTTACGAATTATTAGGTTGTGATCAAACCCTATGGGGCGGCCCGATTACCATTACTGTTATTGGTGGTGGTACTGCTGCAGCTGGTGAGATTGTTGGCGGAACGATCATAGGATCTGTAATGGGAGATTGTTCCATTACATTTGATGTGCCAGATGATGTTTCAACACTTTGGTTTACCGCAACAACCAACTGTGGTGCGCCTGCAAATACTATAGATAATGGTGTACCTACACTAACAACCAATGCCGGTTTGCCGTGTAATACGGGGCCATGTACATCTTATGCTGGCGGCCCATTTAATATTGGTGCTACGAGTTGTACAGCTGGCGAATCTGTAGCTGCTGGTTTTGAGGCTTGGGATAATGAAGCTTATTTTGCGACTTTAGCACCGGATGGAAATTATACCTTCGAGCTAGTGGGCTGTGACCAAACTACATGGGGTGGGCCATTTACCATTACGGTTGTTTCTGGCGGTATTGCTGCTGCTGGTGAAATTATTGGTGGTACGATTCTAGGAAGCGTCACGGGTGAATGTAGCATTACTTTCAATGCACCTTCAGATGAGACTGGCGTATGGTTCGTTCTCTCTACTGATTGTGGTGGTAGTGTGAATGCTGTAGATAATGGTTTGCCAACAGTGACAACCAATATTGCAGAGTGCCCTACTTATACAATAGACGACACTTGTACTGTTCCTTTCAATGATATTAGTGGTACAGGTACTGGACTAGGCCTAACGGATGATGGAACGGCTGCTATTAGCATGCCATTTGATTTTACTTTCTTCGGTATAGATTATGACGGCCCGATTGATATGGTTGTTGGTAACAATGGTGGTATCGTATTCAATACGGTTGCAGGTGGTATTCCATTTACAAATGGCCCACTTCCTGCTGGAACTGCTCCTGCTATCTTACCTTTCTGGGATGATCTTGATGATGAAGTAGGGGATGTATATTGGGAAGTTGTTGGTACGGCTCCGAATCAACAATTAATTGTACAGTGGCATACTCGTCCACACTGGCCGGGAGATACGGGTAGTGATACCGGTACTTTCCAAGTTGTTTTCAATGAAGGTTCTAATGAGATTAACTTCCTTTATGATGATGTAGATTTCGGTGATCCGAATATTGATAATGGTGCTAGTGCGACAATTGGTATCCAATCTGGTGTAGGAGTTGCTCAATATTCCTTCAATATGCCTTCTTTGGATGGTGTGACTTGTCTTAGCCTTGTACCATTTAGCGATGATGTTTGTGGTACCCAATTTACGGATATGGGTGGTGCAAACAGCCCATACATGGCGAATGAAAATTCAACCACTACAATTTGTCCAGATAATGATGGAGATGCTGTTACCGTAACTTTCCTTTCTTTTGATGTAGAACAATCTGTATTTACTGGAAACTGTTTTGACGCACTTGCTGTTTATAATGGTCCAGATGCAACTGCTGACCTTATAGACTCATTTTGTGGAAATGATGACCAAAATATTCCAGGGCCAATCACCTCTACTGATGTAAACTCCGGATGTTTGACTTTTGTCTTTACCTCCAACGGTTCTAATCAAGGAGATGGCTGGGTTGCTGATATTTCTTGTAGCGAATTACCAGATTGTAATACTTCTGTTGTCGTTTGTAATGATAACATTCAATTGTCTTTAGATGAAGATTGTGAAACGCCTGTTACACCAGATATGGTGCTCGAAGGTGGTTGTGCTAATATAAATTATAGTGTAGAATTGTTTACGGCTGATGGTACTTCTATTGGTGACGTGGTTACTTCTGCGGAAGTTGGCCAAGTGCTATCTGCTCACATTACACATATTGCAAGCGGTAACTACTGCTGGGGGACCATTACCGTAGAGGATAAGTTAAATCCTACCTTGGAATGTCCTTGCCCAATAGATCAGCCACTCGATAATATAACTGGAGAATTGACAACAGAAGACGATACTTACAATCGTGTTTTCATTGACATCTTTGGTGCTTGTGTTTTATCCGGTATTGGAACCGATGTCTACTATGATGCATTACCATTTTCAGTGAATGCTGAAGGTGTTTACATCTTTAGTATGATGTTCCCAGGTGATGGTACGGCTGCACTTTATGAAGGGTCTTTTGATCCGGCAAATCCTTGTGAGAATTTATTAGTGTATAACGATGACGGTGCCGGAAACCTTGATCCACTTATCATCTCAGCTTTGATGTCTCCAGGCGATTATGTACTGGTTTCTTCTTCCTATGGAAATGGCGATACAGGAGAATACTCTTGGGCTATTGATGGGCCTGGTGGTGTACTTGCTACTACCGGAGAGTGTGATTATACTTGTTTGGATTTAGATAGATTATTATCTGGTGATATTGACGCTGGTGCTCCTGTAGCAGCAGACAACTGTGGTGATCCAGTAGTAACATTTGAAGATGAGTTTACGCCAAGTGCATGCGATTATGGTATTATTATTCGGAGCTGGTTGGCAACAGATGGCTCTGGAAATACGGCCGCTTGTGCACAAGAAATTCGCTTGCGTCCTTTAACTTTGGAAGACATTATTCCAAACGGACAGGTTGACATCGCTTGTGATTCCCTCGGTGTTGATGTTGAACCTACTCCTGAAAACTTGGCGGCTGCCGGTGTTGAAGGTGCTTACCCAACAATCATTTCCGAAGGTGTTACTTATAATGTAACGGCTACACTTTGTAATGTTGGAGCAACGTATGAAGATGCTCCTGTTATTGACCTTTGTGGTGGTGGATATAAAATTATCCGCTCTTGGACAATTTACGATTGGTGTACTTCAACTTCTGCATTGTACTCTCAAGTAATCAAGGTAGAAGATAATGATGCACCTGTTATCAATACTTGCCCAACATATGAAAACGTTACGGCAAGCACAGTTCCAAATGAATGTACCGGAATTATCGTAATTCAAGATTTGACAGATTATTCTGAAAATTGTTCGAACCCAGTAACCGTAAGTGTACAACTTACTATGGCTAGTGGCCTTGTTGTGGATACGCAAGTTGGTGCACAAGAACAAGCAGGTGTTGGAACACATACGATTACTTATACGGTTACAGATAACTGTGGTAATGCTAGTACTTGTGAAACGGAAGTGACCGTTGAAGATCAAACACCTCCAGTTGCAATTTGTGATGAGCATACCACTGTTTCCCTTGGTACAGATGGTCAGGCTGAAATTTGCTGGGAAACTTTCAATGATGGTTCTTACGATAATTGTGGACCAATTG
The DNA here is from genome assembly GCA_020627865.1 of Saprospiraceae bacterium. Lineage (GTDB taxonomy): Bacteria > Bacteroidota > Bacteroidia > Chitinophagales > Saprospiraceae > JAHDGC01. The sequence continues at coordinate 5,336 of JAHDGC010000292.1, forward strand.
TTATAAAAGTGAAGCGTATGGATGCTGATGCGGATGTTGAATTTACAGATTGTGTTTGGTTCGATTGCGCAGACGTTCAATTTGATGCGGATGGTAACCCAATTCCAGTGATGGTAAGAATGCGGGTATATGACATCACACCAGATGCTGGCTTCCCAGATGATACTTCAGGAAGATGGAACGAATGTATGGTTGAGGTGGAAGTTCAAGATAAACTTAATCCAATTATTTCTTGTCCTCCGGATAAAACGGAAGATTGCCAGACGGCTTTCTCTGAGATAGACGGCCTTACGGATGATGAGTCTTTGGGCTATCCTCCTGTATACTATGATGGTGAATTACAAGGTTATTATGCCAATGCTTATGATAATTGTATCGGTATTGTTGAGATCACAGATGAAGGAGAACTTGACCAGTGTGGTGAAGGTACTGTTTACAGAACTTGGTTGATCACGGATGCTGGTGGACGTACAGATGTTTGTACGCAAGTAATCACGATCGAAAATCAAGATCCTTTTGAAGAAAATGACATCGACTGGCCTAGAGATGCTACAGTAGATTGTGGTGATGGAACCGAGCCGGATGATTTACCAAACGGTCGTCAGCGTCCAGAGTTTGATGAAGATACTTGTGACTTGGTGGCGGTGACTTATGAAGATCAATATCTACCTGTTGTCGATTCTGCTTGTTATAAAATTTTACGTACGTGGACTGTTATCGACTGGTGTCAGTTTGATGGTGTTGGTAATGGTATCTGGACAAATATTCAGGTCATCAAAGTTCGTGATGAAGATGCTCCTGAATTGACACAGCTAGATGATGTAACTGTTTGTACATTCACTGACGATTGTGTGGAAGTTCTCGAACTTTCTGTTGATGCAACAGATGAGTGCTCTGATGAGCTAACTTACCACTTGTTCATTGATGGCTATGCAGATGGCAATGTTGAAACGACGGCGAGTATCGGTTTATCAGAAGGAACCCATACAATCATTTGGACGGTTTCTGATGGGTGTAACAATAGCGAGACTATGCAGTATGATATTACGATAGAAGATTGCAAGCAACCAACTCCGGTTTGTATTAACGGTTTGGCTACGGTAATTATGCCTTCTTCTGGTGCAATTACACTTTGGGATTCTGATTTCAATGCACCTGGAAACAGCGGCAGTTTCGATAACTGTACGCCTCAAGATGAACTTCGTTACCGCATCAGAAAAGTATCTCCAGATAATACAGTGTTAGGAACAATCGAAGAAGTGTTGGCATTGGGCCATGACGTAACGTTCACTTGTGATGACTTAGGTTTCCCTAATGTTGAATTGTATGTTATTGATAATAATGACAATTGGGATTACTGTACAACATATGTTTCTATCGCGGATAATGACGGTATTTGTATTGATCCTACTAATGAATTGGCTGCTATCGAAGGACATGTCGGAACAGAGTATGAGGAAATGATAGAGAATGTTGCGGTGAATATCTTCGGAGGACCGGAGATGGTAGAGTCAACCACGACAGATGCTGCTGGGTTCTACCATGTTGAAGTGCCAATGGGTAATAACTATACGGTTGAGCTAGAAAAGAATGATAACTATTTGAATGGTGTAACTACTTTCGACTTGGTATTGATTAGTCAGCACATTCTTGGTATCCAACTTTTGGATTCTCCTTATAAGATTGTCGCTTCGGATGCCAATGCATCTAATAGTGTTACAACATTAGACCTTGTACTATTGCGTAAGTTAATCTTGAATGAAATTCAGGAACTTCCAAATAATACGTCTTGGAGATTTATAGATAAGGACTATGTTTTCCCTAATGCTACAAATCCATTCATGACGATATTCCCTGAAGTTATTGCTTTCAATGATATTGATCAAGATGAACTAGCAACAGATTTCGTCGGTGTGAAGGTCGGAGATGTGAACGGTACTGCAATTCCAAATACATTGTTAGGAGTGCAAGATCGTACACGTGAAAATGACTTGTTGTTTGTGGTTGATGAAAACAACCTTAAGGCAGGTCAGGAGTATACAGTTGACTTCACGGCTAAAGATTTTGAAGACATGTTAGGCTATCAGTTTACCTTGAATTTCGATCAGAATATGGTTGAAGTATTGGATGTTGTTCCAGGTAACCTGAAAAACCTTTCTACTACAAACTTCGGAATGTCCATGTTGGATGAAGGTATTGTAACGGCTAGTTGGAATGATGCTACGGTTGCTGCATTGAAAGATGATGCTGTTGTCTTTAGTGTTAGACTAAATGCTTTGACAGATACAAAAGTGAGTAACGTTTTTGCCATCAGTTCTAAATTTACGGCGGCAGAAGCTTACAATACAACGGAAGAAATGGGGATAGCTATCGCATTCAATGCTGAAAATGGAATTGAAGTTGCCGGTAATGTATTTGAACTTTACCAAAACAAACCAAATCCATTTAACAATTCAACTACAATTGGATTCAGCTTGCCTAATGCAGAAAATGCTACCTTGAGTATCTACGATGTTACTGGTAAAGTATTGCGTACGTATTCCGCAGATTTTGGTAAAGGATATAACGAGATTGTTGTGAATCGTGCAGAATTGTCCAGCGCGGGAATGCTTTACTATAAATTAGAAACTTCTGAAAAAATTGCTACGAAAAAGATGATAATATTAGAATAATTTATTTATCTTTGCAGTAGTAAAATACTTCATTTGACAGTGCAGAAATTTTGATGTAAAATTCATGATTCTGCACTGTCAAAATGAAAAAGAACGAACTTTAATGCTTAAGTTGTTTTTAAAATTCCAGAACTAAATAATTTATCTTTTTTGCTTTAAAATCGGTTTTTGGGATGGCCTCACTCTAGCAATAGAGGGGGGCTTTTTTTTGAGAAAGAAAAAGGTCTAATGGAACGAAAAAATATTTTATTTTTTATTAATTGATAAATAAATTATGTGGATTTAAGAAAAATATATTATCTTTATCTTAAATTCATGTTTAATTAGATACATCTCTAAGTTCTCTCCCAATTTCCGATCATCTTAGCAATACAAGAGACAAATAAACAAACACATATAAGTTGTAAAGAGCGTAATTTCTTTATGAAAAAAGACATTTTTTCATAAAGATGTAATACCTTAGCGACTTATTCG
>JAHDGC010000996.1 GCA_020627865.1 Saprospiraceae bacterium
CGGCAGCTTACCGAACGGGAGAGCATTATGCTTAAATTTTATGCCATCTACGCTTGTGCTTTTGAGCGAAAAGAGATTTCTAGTATCTTAAAAGGAGGCCTAAAGGATCAGGTAAAAAGTGTCTTTGGGGATGCCTATGAGCTTGCGGCAACTGCGACAGCAACAGTGAACCCCGTCATCGGGCTTACGATGGCTACTTTAAAACCAATGGCCAAAGGCAGCATGGGAGAACTTTTTGTAGGAATGCTGAAACAGCAAAATCACGCTACAAAAATGCGGTTTGCCGTTCCGGTAATGGATACAGACCTCGGCTTTGAACAGGTCATGTTAGCACCAGATTTCAAGGGTGCTTTTCTAGCCTTTGTTGGTAAGGAGCGGGAGCGGTTGGGGGATAAATTTGAAGAAGTTTATCCTTTATTTGGGTTTGAGGAGTGGTTAGAATAATATACTATTTCGTCTTACCTGTAATTTATAATTTATATTTGGTATTATCTCCATCAAAAATGAACAATTATCAGAGGACAACAGAAGGTGTAGCCACCTCAAATATGAGAGGCATAATTTAAAAATCCCCTACCTTAAAACCCTCCACCTCCTTTGTTGCCGTTGAAAAATTAATCCCCACCCCAACACGTTGTTTATTACTATCGAGATAAGGTAGAAAATACTGCTTTTCACGGATTTGCTCCAGGGCAGCTTCTGCAGTCTTATCCAATTTAAATTCTAGGATATAAATGGCATCTTCCGTTTCCACTTTAGCATCTAATCGCCCCTTGGAACTATTGACTTCTGACTGCACGAAAACACCAACTAGTGAAAAAGTCAGGTGAATCAGGGCATGGTAGAATGCCTCATTGTCTTTTTGCCAAAGATTGGACGGGATGGTTGAAAATACGGTATTTACAATCCTGACCACTTCTTCAATATCCCCTTCCTGCAAAGCTTTGCTGATATGCAGGGCTTGCACCCGCCCCTTGCCTAAATCATCGTGGGCGTATGCATTGAGCAAGCGTTCCTCCAAGGACATCCGCACCTCATTATTCGGATAACTCAGCTCGTAAATACCGTACTCAAATTTCTTAGAAACTGTCAAGTATCCGGTCTGGAATAATATTGTTAAGGTATTGATATTTTCCAGATCGTAGCCATCCAAGACGGAATCGGGCGCTTCCGTTTTATCAATCTTATACAAGTTTCGTTCCTGCATCGCCTTCACCAGAAAGATCGGTGTACCTGTTTCAAACCAGTAGTTGGAAAATTGCCCAGAACGCATGTAGCTCAACAGAGAAAAGGGATTATAAACCATTGTTTCTCCATCCCACGAATATCCATTGTACCAATATTTCAACTCGGCCAGCATCTCATC
>JAHDGC010000293.1 GCA_020627865.1 Saprospiraceae bacterium
TCAATAATGCAGGCGTTGGGGATGGCAGTGTATTTGGGGAATATAGCCTTGAAAATTGGCACTGGATGCTTGGTATAAATCAAATGGGCGTGATTTACGGTTGTCACCATTTTGTTCCAACGATGAAGCAGGCGAAGTCCGGGCACATTGTCAATATTGCCAGCGCAGCCGCATTTGTTCCTTCTCCTAATATGGCCGCCTACAACGTGACTAAGGCTGCCGTGCGCGCATTGTCAGAAACTTTATATACAGAGTTAGCGCCATCGAACATCAAGGTTTCTGTGGTAATGCCAACCTTTTTCAAAACCAATATTATGCAATATAGCAGGTCTGGCGAGGAGATGAAAGCTGCCGCCGAAAAGCTGATGGAAAAGTCTGGGAAAGCGGCTTCCGACATCGCCCATGAAGTATTGATCAAGGCCGGAAAGGAAAAACTTAACATTATATTACCGGGACAGGCTCGATTTCTCTATTTTATGCGTCGTTTTTTCCCGTCGGCGTTTTATCGGTTGATTATGGGGATGGCGGAGAAGGCTTTAAAGAAGAAGCAAGCTCCGTAAGTCATTTGGATGTTGTTATGCACTCTATAAATATTTATATATCAGGCTAACCCAAACATCCCGAATACCAAACATACCCCATAGACAACAAGGCAAGCACGTTACTCAGTACAGCAAATAGTTTCATCTGATTAAGGGTATAAATTTGGGTTTTATAAATCAAAAATAAATCGAGGAGCAACCAGATAAATGCAAGGACGAGCATCCCGCCAAAAATATAATCTTTGAAATGAAAAAGGAGTAACATAGTTTCCAAAAACACAACGAGGATGATAAGCAATTTTGTTTTTCTCATTCCGATAACGGTTGCGGTTGTCTGCCGTCCTCCTTTTTTATCGGCTTCAATATCCATGACTTCACCAATCAGATGAGATTGCATGGAGAACAAACCGAGGTAGGCATAGGCCGCCCAAGAAACCGCCGTTGCATCATTAATCAGCATACTCATTGGAACAACCAACACATAAGCAAACTGGATGAAGAGTTCTAAAGGCGGGCGAGTTCTCCAGCCATTTTTTTCTTTGTTGTATAAAAAATTACAAAGGCAAAACAGTAAAAATAACAATAAAATATACAGACCATTTTTGCTAAAAAGAAGGGGTAACAAAAAGAGTTGACTTAATGCAATCCAAAGTGGTAATTCGCTCAATTGCTCCTTTGTTCCCTTAGCACCAAACAAGAAACTATCCTTACGAGGATTGAATTGATCCACTTCATAGTCGGCCATATCGTTCCAACCATAGACCATAAAATTGAGGGGAAAACAAACGTAAAAGAGACCGAACCAAAAGTTATACTCGTCCAGTAAATTCATACCACTCAACGGCATAAGATAGAGCCAGACCGTTGCAAACCAAAGTCCTGGCCGAGAAACTTTCAGGAAGAAAAGTAGTTTCTTGATGAGAATTACTTATAGGTTAAAAATTCGATCCAGTAGCTTACAAAACTAAAACGAGTTGCAGGTTCCACCAACAGATTCGATTTCAGATACTGCCTCATCCACATCATTCTTCGTCAATACCAACTCCATTCCATTATTGGGGCCACCTGAATTATCAATGATAATATCTCCTTCACAAAAACTTTCCGTGTATGTTTTACCACGCGCTGTTATCGAACATTCATAACAAGTATTTTTAGCACAAGAAGCTACTAGCGCGCAAATCGCGAACAGGATAATACTATTAAAAAGCAAATTTTTCTTTATCATTATAGCTGATATTTTTAATAAAATTGCAAAGTTAAAAAAAACCTATTTCAGTGTATATATGAATTTAAATAATGGGCTATTTTCAAAGATCAAATTTATTTAAACTGAACTTTACATATAGACATCAGATCGCTTTGCTGGCAGATGCATTCATGCTTGTTCTTGCAGACTGCTAAATTTTTAGCAGAGCAGCGTCTGACATCTGATAATGAGCACCAGCGAATGGTCTAGTTTTACTTAACATTAGCGTATTTAATTTCCCCACCAACAATCGTATAAATAATGTCAGCATTCAAAATATCCTCATCCGAACACTTCATCAAATTCTTAGACAAAACGACAATATCTGCAAATTTACCCAGCTCTAGCGTTCCTTTATCTTTTTCCTCAAAAGCAGCAAAGGCATTCCAAGTCGTATAAGATTTCAGGGCTTCCTCCCTAGTCATTTTTTGTTCCGTAAAAAACTCTAAGCCGGTATCCGTTCGCTTTCTGGTAACGGATGCATAGAGGGATTCCAATGCACTAACATCCTCTACTGGAGCATCTGTCCCGTTGGCGATATAAACCCCATTGTCGATAAGAGAACGCCAGGCATAAGCGCCCTTTCTCGCCCTTTCTTCCCCTAATCGCTTTTCCACAAAAGGTGCATCAGAAGTACAATGCACCCCTTGCATGGAAGCAATCACCCCAAGAGATTTGAACCTCGGAATATCCGCAACATCCAAATGCTGGGCATGTTCAATTCTCCAGCGCAAATCATTATCCTGCGCTTTATCCCCAAAGGCTTCCTCGTAAATATTCAAGGTTACACGGTTTGCCCGATCCCCTATTGCGTGCACACATAGTTGCATATTGTGCTTCAAGGCAAGCTGCGCGATGTTTTTCACCTCAGAAACCGGTGTCGTATTCTGACCTTCAAAGCCCGGTTTATCATGATAAGGTTTCAGCAACCATGCCCCAAAAGCTCCTAGGGCACCGTCAACCTGCGACTTGATCGCACGGCAGGTAAAGAAATCTGAAGTATAGGAAAAACCATCCAACTTGCCGACCATTTCATCATAAGGATGCCGGAGCATAGACCAGAGCCTGAGGTCTAGTTCCTTTTTAGTTGCCAGTTCCTTATAATTTTTCACATCATCAAAACTAGAACCTGCATCTTGGAAAGAAGTGATGCCATTTTCCAAACAATTTGCTTCCGCCAACGTTATGGCCTTCTGCCACCGTTCAAAACGATCTTTTTCGGATAATGTTTCCTGATAGGCATTAAAAGCATCTCGGATGGGCGTCATCGCACGCTCCTCGAAAACACCGATGGCCTCCCCTGTGTTATCTCTGATTATAGTTCCTCCGGCAGGATCGGGCGTTTCTTTAGTAATGTTTGCAATTTCCATAGCCTTTTCATTGGCATAAAGAGAGTGCCCGCTGGCATGGAAAAGGATAACCGGATGGTCTGGGGTTAGTGCGCTGAGTTCATGGTGAAACGGATAGCCGTGTATTTGTTGTTCGGGAGATTTATTCCACTTTTCCTGATGCCATCCTCGACCCTCAATCCATTCTCCAGGTTTAAGTTCCTTAGTCCTAGCCTCTACCTTTCCAACAATTTCATCCCAGTTTTTGGCGGCTAAAAAATTAAGATTCATCAGGCTAAACCCTAAACCTGAAAAATGACCATGCCCTTCGATAAACCCCGGCATCGCAAACTTTCCTTCGAGGTCAAGAATTCGGGTTGCATCATCTTTGATGTGTTGCTTGATCAGGTCGTTTTTTCCAAGCGCGATAATCCGCCCGTTTTTGGCGGCCAGCGCCTCGACATAGGGTTCGCCCTGTTCGGCCAATGTCAATATCTTTCCATTCAGGATAACGAGATCAGCGGATTCTACATCGGGAGTACAGGCAGAAAATAATAAAGTTATTACAATTACAATAAAAGTAGAGAATGGGTAAATTGCCTTCATCGTAGTATGTTTTATATAAATTATTTTAGGATACAAATGTATATCCCCTCTTTACATAAAACAAATATAGCAATTAATATTCATTTCTCACGCCTACAAGCAAACTCATGATTCTGCTGTATAAGGCTTCGGGTTTGAATGGCTTGGATAAGTATTCATTCATGCCCACTTCTAGACATCGGTTGGCTTCTTTTGTAGAACTGTTTGCCGTAAGGGCAATAATCGGGACACTGCTTTTCTCACGGATTTTCATAGCTGCTTCGATACCGTCCATAACAGGCATCTGGATGTCCATCAGGATAATATCATAACCATGTTCCCTGAATTTTTCCACCCCGACCAGACCGTTTTCAGCAATATCTACAGATATAAAATCTGACCAAGTGGTCAATACTTTTTTCGTTGCAATTTGGTTGAGGAAGTGATCCTCGACCAACAATATTTTTACAGGAGCATCTGGTTTGCCCGTAAGGACAATTTCTTGCTGACGGATAACCTTCACCGGAATTTCAACCTTAAAATTATAGCCTTTCTCATCTACATTTTCTATGCCCGTTACCCCTTTCAAACTTTCTACAATTTTGGCAACGATGGCCACGCCAACTTCTTCCTTCTTTTCCTCAATTTCGTCAGAATCAAACTCGACCAATCTTCGGGTATCTAATAATTCCTTGATGCGCGCTTCTGAAAGATTTTTACTTCCCGTATTTTTCACCATAAAACACAGGTTTACTTCCTTGTCACTAATGTTTTTGGCGAAAGCCTGAATGTTAATCTCCCCATTACTATTGACATTTTTAATGGCAAAATCAACCATATTGTAAAACAACTGGGTAATCTTCTTCGGATCACTAATCACCTTGTTCGGTAAATCATCCCAGACATTGAAGTTCATGCTAAAGTTGGCCTTATTGGCTTTCAGCATAGATACTTTTCTAAGACTTTGCAGGAATTCGGACAACTTGAACTCTTCCTCTTCCAACACGATTTTCTCCGAAGCCAGCAAGGACAGGTTCAGCAAATTGTTAATCATCACGGAAAGATCATCAACAGAAGTTTTCACTCCATCAAGGTACTCTTTCTGCTGGGCAGATGTATCTGTATTTTCTAGCAAGTAAAGTAAATTCACTACTGAAGAAAGTGGCGTCCGGATATGGAAACTCAAATCAGAAAGGGCTTCTTCTTTGATCCTGCTATTCTTGGAACTTATATTTTTTTCAGAAATCAGTTGCTCATTGACCTTTCGCTGGGTAATATCTTGAATCGCCCCGATGAGTACAATCTTACCAGAAAGTTCTTCAAAATTAACTTTGGTTTGGATAGCAATATACTTGACGGTTCGTCCATCAATGACAATTCGATTCTCTATCTGGTGCAACTGGCCATCCTTGGAAGCCCCCTCGAAAAAATCCTCTACTTTTTCCTTATCTTCAAGATGTACATAATTGATAAAATCAGAAAAAGATGGTGTAAAACTCCCCGGCTGGTGACCAAAAATCCTGTAGATTTCGTCCGTCCACTTCATTTCATTATTCACAATATCCATCTCGAAATTCCCAAAGTTCGCCATTTCCTGCGCCTCTACGAATCTTCTTTCGCTAATCGCAAGATTCTTTGCCGTATCCTCTAATCGGACTTGCGTCTTATGCCGTTGCAAAGCATAACGAATAGATCGCCCCAACAGCTTTCCATCAAATTGCCCTTTCACCAAAAAGTCCTGTGCTCCAGCCTTTATGGCTTGATTCCCCACAATTTCGTTGTTTGTTCCAGTTAAAACAATTACAGGGATTTCCCTAGATCTTTCAAGGTAGCTAGACAAAGTCTTGAACCCTGTACTATCCGGCAAAGAAAGATCTAATAAAACTAAAGAGATTTCTTTTTCCTTTAGGGCATCTATGCCATCAAAAAAAGTATTGGCAATAATAAGATCGTGCTTCACAGACGACTCACCAAGCAACATCCTGACAAGATTGGCATCTCCAGGGTTATCTTCTATCAGTAAAATTCGCATTATAGGTTTACTAGCCATAGGATTTCTCTTCTGATCTTTATATTAAAACAAGTCCCTTTTCCTCATCAAAAACAGGTATTGATTTACGGTTAAATATTTGGTATAAAATAGGAAAAAAATTAAAAATAATCAATATGTGTTATTTTTTTAACATTTCTTGAAAAAAAGGGGAAAATGATCTTAGTAATGTAATTAGCAAAAGCTTATAATTTTACGACAACATCGTAAGCATTATAACGCTACGTGAAGTTTTGTCACATTTAAATATATTTTTTAATGCAATTTGTATGCCACTATATTCAAACATTACTATTTTGTAGGGTATTCCGACAGAAAATAGCTTAAATATTGTGCACAACAAGATAAAAAACGCAATAAACCAGCATATTTTATACATCACAAATAAAAAAAACATTAATTTGCTGTGTCATAATAACGAAATTCTCGTTGTGACAGTTTGCCAGAGCATAGTCTTTACCCTACAAAATTAACCTCGGGTGTTATTCCATTATTCTGGACAAAACGTACTATTTTCGCAGCTTACTAAAGCATTTATTAATAATTTTATGAAGAACATTAGCGAGTTACAGGCGGATTTCGGTGTTTACATTCAACAAAATAAATTCACCAAAGCACCGGAGGCCTTGTATGAACCCATCAACTACATTATGAGCTTAGGCGGCAAGCGTATCCGCCCAGTCCTGCTGCTCTTGGCCTACAATTTATACAAAGAAGATCTAGAAAAGGCCATGCCTGCCGCTTACGGTATCGAACTTTTTCACAACTTCACCTTACTTCATGACGACATTATGGATGAGGCGGACGTCAGGAGAGGGCAACCGACTGTGCATCGAAAGTTTGGTGTCAATGCAGGTATCCTTTCCGGCGATGCGATGCTCATCTATGTTTATGACTGCCTCATGCGCCTGGGTTGCAAGGAAAAATTGCCGGAATTGATCCAAATATTTAACAAAATGGGCATCGAAGTTTGTGAAGGGCAGCAATATGATATGAATTTTGAAGAGCAGCAGAATGTATCTATTTCAGATTACATAAAAATGATCGAATTGAAAACCGCTGTATTATTGGGGACAAGCTTACAAATGGGAGCTATTATCGCCGATGCCAATTCACATTGCAGTAAAAATTTATATAACTTTGGGAGAAATATCGGGATAGCATTTCAACTTCAGGATGACATTCTCGACACTTATGGCGATCCTGATGTTTTTGGTAAAAAAATAGGTGGCGACATCGTTCAAAATAAAAAAACATTCCTCGTGCTGAAAACGATGGAATTGGCCACCGAATCGGATAGTCAAACGCTCTGGGAATGGATGGGCAAAACAACTGTACAGGAAGAGCAGAAAATCGAAGCGGTACGTGCATTATTTGATCAATATAATGTTCGCCAACATGCGGAAAAGTTAAAGGAAAATTATTTGCAAGATGCCTTCCAAGCGCTTGATCTCGTGGATTGCCTGGAATCGAGAAAGGCTAATTTGAGGATGCTTGCCAATCAGTTGATGCTTAGGAAAGTTTAGATATTAGATCGTTCGTTGGCACTCACTTTTAGATGTTAGATCGCTTCGCTCTTAGATTTTAGACCATTCGCGTTGGTTGCGATATAGGCAAGCGTTAAAATATAGTTATTTTCAACATTTATCCGTGACATCATATTAAAGTTTTGGTCTAATTTATGGAGTATTGTCTGAAACGGACACTACTCAACGCACACTTATGCAACCTATCTACAAATTCGTTATTACATTTAATCATATAATCAACGTAACTACAAGATCAATGAAACCACTGATAAACCTATTACTAATTTTAAGTTTGTTTTTTATGGAAAATTGCTCTAGCAGTAAATATTCTGTGGCCGAACTCCCCGAACTCCAACTCAATTTCGGCAATGGAGGTGGCTTTACGGGGACAGAGCACCTCTTTGTTTTGTTAAAAAACGGGCAGGCCTTCAAACAAAATTCTTTATCTAAAGAAACAACGGAATTGCCTAATGTTAAGCGAAAGCTTGTTAAGGATATTTTTAAACAAGCAGAGTCCCTCGATTTAAATAATCTGGACATCAACACGCCCGGAAACATGTATAAGTTTATTGAACTGAAACTGCCCGGTATCGCGAGCAAAAGGTTGAGCTGGGGCAGCCCAGACAACCCTGTTGATGAAAAAATTGAAAGTTTGTATACGGCTTTGACAGAACTTGTTAAGGAGAAGCCAGCGGAGGAGAATTGAGTTATTAGCAATTTTTGCACTTCTTGCGTTCCAGAGATTTGCATGACTGGCAATAACATGCCGTTCCGATGGAACTATAACAAACGCTTAAATTAACAATTAGTTTTTTTCAATCATTAAGGCATGAAGATACATTAAGAAAATTCAGGAAACAATAAGTTGCTCCTTTCTTAATGGCCTTAATTTCTTAATGGTTTGCACTAATACATGTTCAATTTTTCCATATAGCATCATTGTTTAATGATGCTCTTGGGATTGCAAATTATTTATATCAAAAAATCATTAATCGCTCTTTTGGGATTACAACACTTTACATAATCCCATGCTTAATCAAAAAATCTGATCAATAATGAAAAGTGTCTATTTTTACAAACCTTTTTTCTACACCCTATTACTCCTTTGCCTGAGTATTTCTGGCTTTGCCCAAAAACCTTATCAGGTAGAGCAAGCCAT
>JAHDGC010000294.1 GCA_020627865.1 Saprospiraceae bacterium
CACAAATCGTAATGCTTTCTCCTTCGCAGATGCTAGGTTCAATAGAAGCAAAGGTAATTGTCGGCAATGGATTGACTGTAATGGCAAATGCGACCTTTTCACTAAGGCAACCATTATCGTTGGCCTCCGCATACCAGATGTAAGTGCCTGCCGTAAGTGTTCCAACATTGTTAGGATTTCCTGTTGCTATAGGTAAACCATTAAGATTATCATACCAATTGATATTGTAGGGGCTTGTTCCGGAGAGTATAATATCTTTTCCTTCACAGATGGTAATATTTTCAACAACGGGAGGATCAATACAGCAGCTTTGTGCGCTGTATGTTATGGTTTCATCTGTTGAACAACTCAGTTCTGTCCAAGCACCAATTTGTCCATCACTATATGTTTTTATACTCACGGCACAATCTGTATTTCCTGTACAAGTTGTATAATCAGTTGTTGTAAGTTCAAAACAAGTTCGCCAGTAGTTCGTAATATCTTCAATGGTAGTAACGTCACAAGGTAGGCTACCATCTCCAAAACTTTGATCGGGGTCTGTTTCTGCATTACAGCTAAAATCATAGGGGATAGAAGAGTAATCAGTTGTAAAAAACCAGCCTGCTCCAACATCGGCTCCAGTTGTATTTTCTGTAACGCCACTAGGATACCAATTCCATTCCCCGGCAGGTGCACCATCATCGCAGGTGCCTGGATCAGGTTCTGGAAAATCTATGTCTACAATGCCGTTGGCTTGCAGTGCCAATGTGGTTGCGGGTTCTATTCCTGAAGGAATATTCCAACAATCTCCAAAAGAGGGAACAATGCCTTGTAAGAAATTACAATTGAGTGATTTATACTCCGAAATTTCAAAACAAAACTCAACAGTAGTATTGGGTGGATAAAGATCATTGGGAAATGCAGTGGCAGGAGGATTCGCCGTAAGGGAAGAATTGATTAAACAAGCACTACTCCCACAAGAGAGGTTTTGTGTAAATGTTTGCGTACAGCCAAGCTGATCTGTAACGGTAATGCAAGCCGTATTGCCATCACTCAAATTATTTACGGTAACAACACCATTATTCGGAATACTTGTCGTGCTTAGCGTGCCGTTTCCACAATTGGTAATAGTAAAATTAGTCCCATCTGTTGCCGGTGCCCCACCAGAAATCTGAAAACTAATCGACCCAGAAGCAGTGGTAGAATTGCAACTTGAAACGGGCAGGGCAACGATGTCTAACAAGTAATTTACACAAACAGGAATGCCAGTATCATAACAGCTATCTTGGTTTTGGTCTATAGCAATCGCCCCATTAGGATTTCCGTTTCCACGCCCATCATCAGCCGTAACTGGAACGAACCAGACCGTTGTGCCATTATTACTACCCACGACACCTGCCCCGGTTAAGGTTGTTGGAATACCGCCGCCAGTATTGGTAGCGAAAGCATCACTTATTTTAATACTTTCTCTAGGCCAGAGGATGCCACTATATCCTGCATCGGTTAGTGGGTCTGGATTACTCGATGGTTCTGTATTATAAATGGCATACATCAATTCGGCATGCTCTCCCTGTTGATTTGGCGGAAGGGTGTAATCTCCATTGCTAAGGATGCTAAAATTATCTCCTGTGCAAAGGAAAACTTCTCCTCCATTTAATGTTCCGGAAGTGCTTACGACATTGGTGCCAGCCTCTGCATCACAGGAGATGCTGCTACAATACAAAGCCCCAGTACCACCAGTTTGTTCAAATAACATATCTGTAGCCAAATTGGCATAGTTAGTTACCAAAAGCATGTATACATCTCCGACATTGCTAATTGGAATATTGATAAATTCCGTCGCGTCCGTGAGGTAGCTGCAATCTACGATTTCAATATTTGGATTACCATATCCATTTGCATTCGTACTAGTTCCGGGACCATCTCCATCGCAATCATTGACGGCTGTTGCCAGATCAGGGTAAGGCCCGTACAAAATAAAATCAAGATCAAGACCAGCACTATTGGTAAAGGTAATATCAATATTTCCGCTTACGCCTACAATGCCATAAAACCAAGCAGGGTTCACAGTAATGCCGAGGCAATCATAATCATTCTGTGGATCTATAACAAAAGCTTGTGGGCCATTTCCGGCTCCGTTTTCGATTCCGTTAAAATTAGCGGGAAAACTGAAGGGAGCATCTGCACAGAAAGGAGCTGGATTGCTGCAAGATGTATTTTGAGCGGTTAGGCTCATGGAAAAGATAAAGCAGAAAATAAAAGATAGGATCGCATAGTTGGTTTTCATGATAAATTAGTTTGATGTATTGAATTAGTTTTTTGAGGTTTTAGTTGGACTGTAAATATAGTAAAATTACATCATAATCAATGCCTTGATACTGAGATTAACATTTTAGGGATGATTTTTTTATAAAAAAAACGCAAAACCACCATAAGGCAACTTTGCGTCTTTTATTGTTTTTATAACAATTAAATTACATATTTTGTTTTGTCATTGACAAGTATCAATTTTGGCTTCAAATTCGGCACCTAATTGTACCTCAAACTCCGGATTCATCAAGAGGCAATTCCCTGCACGGAAATCCACAACAGAATCTGGAAGCACAGTGCCATCAGAAATGATCACTTGTTCTGCTTGATAATATCCTTGTGGGATAATGCCAGGGATAATCAATGTATCTGGGCAAATAATACAACTCTCAGATAATAAGGTAATAATCTGAACATGGGAAGCACTATTGCCAGCAGCATCAAATACAAACCA
This sequence comes from Saprospiraceae bacterium, assembly GCA_020627865.1. Lineage (GTDB taxonomy): Bacteria > Bacteroidota > Bacteroidia > Chitinophagales > Saprospiraceae > JAHDGC01. Next base: position 2,744 of record JAHDGC010000294.1, read on the forward strand.
GTTCCTAACGATGACATTTCCAGAAATGGTTTCTTCTCCCACTACCATACCATCTGCTATACAATTGTCGGTATAGGAGATCGCTTCGATCGCTGGCACTTCATCCGGACATGGATAAGTAGCGTTGGCCGGAGGGTCAATAAAAACCGGCGCTTCAATATCTTCTATATCAATTGCAATTACAGTATCTGCAATGAGCACGCAGCCGTTTGCATCTATTGCAAAGTCGAGGGTGTAGGAGCCAGGGGGCGTAACCGTAAATTCGAAGCCATTGGGAATATTACCGTAAACTTGACCATTAACACCAATGGTATATGGGGCAGTACCGCCTGAAAAAGAAATCGTAATAGTTGCATCATCGCCGGGGCAAACCGTTGCTGGGCCATCAATTGTAGCTACCTCGTAAGGTGGTTCCGTAACCGTAGCGGAAGCAGTTGCGGCACAGCCATTTGCGTCAAATACCGTTACGGCATAATCGCCAGCAGCAAGACCGGTAGGATTCTGCGGGTCATCAAAATCTCCGGTACCATCGTAATCCCAATCAAAAGAAAATGGAGCCAATCCGCCTCCCGTGATGTCAAGGATAATATTGCCATCAGCGCCATCGGCACAAGTTGTACTTTCTCCTATTGCGGTAATTGCGATGACATCTATGATGATAGTTTGTGTATGTATTGTTGTATTGCCGCAACTATCGGCAGCCATCCAAGTATTGGTGATGATGTTGCCATCTGTAATGGACATTCCCGATGTGCTACCTGTTTCGCCACAATTGTCTGTATATTCCAAATCCGCAAGATCGGGTGCCCCTGCTGGACAAGCGACGGTTAAATCCGCCGGAGGATTTGTGAACACCGGTGTGGTGGTATCCTGTATGGTGACTTGTGGGCCTTGTTCTACATCACAAAATTGATTTGGAGCAGCATTGCAACTTGTGATTAAGGCCGTAACATCCGTTGGATTTTCTTCTGCATTGCCTGGTAGGTAATTGTATGCATAAATCAAATAACTGCCAAAACAACCGGATACCGCTGGCGTTATGAAATTGCCATCGGTGGAAGTTTGCAAGATCAATCCAGTTTCATCTGTTAAATAATAATTCGTCTGGTATGGCTCTGGTGCAACTCCCGTTACCATAGCACTTATGGTGCCTTGTGGACAAATTAGAATATCTCCTGAGGTAAAACTTCCCGCTTCAGCAGCGTCACAAGATTGGGATAACGAATCAACAAATGCATTAACCGTTATCGTAAAAGGAACCTTCTCGCTGAGGCAACCATTATCATCTACTTCTGCATACCAAGTATAAGTTCCAGTAGGAAGCACGCCGATATCTAACGGGTTTCCATATTGTGGAATGGATTGGAGACTGCTGTACCAGTTGATCGCACCTGTAGTCGGGGACGAAAGTGTGATGTTTTCCCCCTCGCAAACCGTTATATCTTCAACAATAGGATTATCTGTGCAACAAAATGCCGCGGAGTAGCTTGTTGCATTATCATCGCCACAAGAAGGTTGTGTCCAAGCGCCAATTTCTCCATCACTATAGGTTTTAACACTGACGCTACAATCCGTATTTCCTATACAGTCGGTATAGCCCCGGGTGGTGAGTTCAAAGCAAACCCGCCAGTAGGTATTTGTCGTGCTAGGCGTGCCAGTATTGCAAGGAATGTCTCCGTCTCCGAAACTTCCATTGGGATCTGTTTCCGCATTGCAAGTGAAATCATATGGAAGGGAAGAATAGGATGTGGTGAAAAACCATCCTGCCCCGACATCAGTCCCGGTCGTATTCTCTGTTATGCCACCAGTATACCAATTCCATTCCCCAGCAGGAGCGCCATCATCACAGTCTCCTGGGTCTGGATTAGGGAAACTAAAATTGACAGTACCTGCCGTTACGAGAGCCACCGTAACTTGCGGTTCTGTCCCGGGTGTAATATCCCAGCAGTCTCCGAAAGTAGGTACGATGCCCTGTAAGAAACTACAATTGAGTTCGAGGTATTCGGTAATTTCATAACAAAATTCAACTGTAGTGCCGGGCGGATAAGCATCATTAGGGAAAGAGGTAGTAGGCGGATTTGCGGTTAGGGAGTTATTGATGAGGCAAGAAGCTTCTCCGCAGTTTGTAAAATCTTGTGAAAATGTTTCCGAACATCCAAATGCATCCGTTACGGTGATACAAGCGGTATCCCCGTTCAGTAAGTTGTTGACCACCAGATTACCATTATTAGGAACACTTGTCGTGCTCAAGGTTCCGTTTCCGCAGTTGGTAATGGTAAAATTACTACCATCTGTAGCTGGGGCACCACCTGAAAGTATGAATTCAATAGAACCCGAGGCGGTGACGGAATTACACTCTACAATACTTGTTGCCACAATATCCAACAAGTAATTTATACAAATAGGATCACCCGCATCATAGCATCCATCCTCATTTTGATCTACAGCAATAATCCCGTCCGGATTATTACTGTCATCTCCATTATCAACCGTAACGGGCACAAACCAAACAGTCGTCCCATTATTGCTACCGGTAATACCAGCATCGGCCAAGCTTGGAGGAATGCCACCATTATTGGTTGAAAAAGGGCCATCAATTGGAATATCCTGATTGGGCCAGTATAGGTTAGAGAAGCCCACGTCTATCGTTGGATCAGGATCCGCAGGCGGTTGCGTATTATAAATGGCATATAGTAATTCTGCCGTTTCTCCGGGCATGTTAGGGGGAAGTGTGTAGTCATTGTTAGAATTAATGCTGAAATCATCTCCTGCACAAAGCGAGACTTCATTTTCGATTACTGTTCCTGAGGTTTCCACTGTCTGAGTTCCGGCATCTGCGGCACAAGGGGGCAGTATGGAACAATCGAACCGCCCGAAGCCGATGGTTTGTTCTATGAGTATATCTGTTGGGATATTGCTATCATTGGTAACCAGCAGCATGAAAACTTCCCCTGCATTCGCTCCAATAATGCTTATAGATGCTGTTGGGCCGGAAAGATCATCACAATATAGAACTTCACTGGATGGGAATCCATAGCCATTGTTGTTTTGACTATTTCCTTGACCGACCCCGTCACAATCTCCTAGTGCAGTCTCTAAGTTAGGATAAGGGCCATACAGAATAAAGTTAAGATCGAGGTTACTGGTGTTGCTAATGGAAAGCTGGATACCTCCGGCGATGCCTATGATGCCATAGAACCATGCAGGGTTTCCGGTAGTTTCCAGACAAGCATAATTGTTTGCTGGATTTGTAGTGGAAGCTTGTGGGTTGTCACCCGTATCACTATAATTTGCAGGAAAGCCAATATTGGAAATGCTACAAAAAGGGGCAGGGGTGATGCATGTTGTATTTTGGGTAAAGCCGTTTGTAGAAACAATAAGACAGAAAATAAAGGACAGAATGGTGCCAACGGTTTTCATAAAAAATAATTTGATGTATTAAATAAAAGCGATTAAAATTCTTGTTATGCTCAGTAATTTTGTTGTATAGCTATTAATGTCGTATTTTTGTTATGCAAATATATGGAAAATAGTTCAGGAAGTAAAATATTTATAGCATAGGATTAGCATCTTATGCCTATGGTATCTTTTTTATATCAAAAATCCATTTATAATGATGTCAGGCCACCCAATCGAAGAAAAACAAAAAAGAATTATTAAAAAAGGATATGAACTTTTAAAACGAGAGAAATACTACAAACAGGTTAATGTAGTCAATAAAATCATGTTTCTAAAATACCCAACTTCCAAAGCTGCTTTCAGTAAAATTTTGAGTGGGAAAAAAGCGGGGAGTGATTCTTTGTGGAACAATTCAAAAGGAATTGAGCAAATTGTTTATAAGGAGTTAGGCTATCAGTTTGACGGGGTAGATTTTGTCGAAAATAAACAGGATTGGAAAGAGGTTATTGTTCCCGAGTTGGGAGAAAAAGAAGATTCCAAAGGACTTTTCTTTTTTGAAAAGGGGCGTTTGAGTATTGAAGAAAAAGCAGCGTTGTATACTTCGGGTAGAAAAGTGATCTATGAATTTGGCATTGCCTTGCGGACTTATTCGAATTATTTTTTCAGTAGGAACAAATCCGAGATTAAAACACCAGTCATCAATTTGTTGAAAAAAGGAGTGACGATCAAGTGTTTTGTGCTGGATCCAGAATGCAATGAAGCTCGCATTTACTTTAATGATCGTGCCAAAGTAAGGGGATTTGAAGAAGAAGCATTCCGTTCTGAGAAGATAAAGGAGTCTGTAAGGAAATTCAGTGTTATACAGGAAGAATTTTCAGAAGCGGATTATATCGGAAAATTTGAAGTTTACAAGTATCGCCATATTCCGGCAAGTTATTTCATGGCCATTGACCCCGAAGAAGAATATGGTACCATTATCGTAAGTCATTATTTATATGGACAACTCAGGGCGCACAACCCTGTCATGAAGGTAACTCGCCAAGCCAATCCTTCCCTATATGAAAATTATTGGAATTCCCTCAAGCACTCTATGGCTGGGGCGAAGCTAGTGGAACCACCATCAAGAGCAAATAGTATAAATCTAGGGAGATCTAGGAGATAGCCTCGAACTTACCTCGTTTTTTTAGGGATAATTTTTTTACCTACCGTAGAGGCGTAATGCATTGCACCTCTACGGTAGACCGCTATTGCGGTATATAAGGCAAATTAAAATAATAATTTAGTCAAAATGCGCATTTATTAACTTTATTTTGCCTAAAGCTAGAAACTACCGTAAATTTCTGAAAATTTACATAAACGCCCATCAACGAAATTTCCCAAGTCTACAAGTTCTAATTGTCCCATCTTTGTATTGTGATTTGTAAGAAACAGGTTTTTTAGAATCACACAATTCTTCGAAGAATACACTGAATTATCAGTTAAACGGAATTTACTGACATCATTTAATTGGTCTTGTAACAATGAGATTTCATGGAGTGGTATCCATGGAAATCCAGGCAAGCCATGCCTGTAGAGATCGTTTGATTGCGATTTGGTGGTTAACCGGCGCGTCGGGTTCCTTACTCGATTTCTTTAACCATTAAATACTTTAATTATGGACTTCGGAACAGTAATTCAGTTGATCTTAGATTTCATTGGAATTGTAGACATCATTAGTTTATAAAAGCCCGAACAAACTAAGATAGTTTAAGGTCACATCAAGTTTTAGCTGGTGTGGCCTTTTATTTTTTTTAATAACCAACCTTTGTTGAATACATTTTCTAAGGCCTGCACCTCTTGAGATAAACGGGCTTTGTCTAGGTCTGGGTTTCTGAGAAGTTTCGAGGTATACTTTATTAAATTTAAAGCACTTTGTTTATTCATATCTCCTAAGTCTTTGGATTGCCTAACGGCTTTTGCACAAGCTTGCAAGTAATCATATAGGGGATCTCGTTTTCCTGTCTCGTAGTATGTTCGAATAATAATAAGCCGCATCCTCAATGCCATTCTCCGGTTTGTGAAAGTTTGAAGGTCAATGTCTATAGGAATTTTATCGTATGCTTTTTTAGCAAAATTAATAATTGCACGGGCCACGTTAAGTGTATCATCTTTTTCATAAGCCTTGATGTAGCTGCTATACTCCTTGACGATTTGTTCTGCTAAATATGCTTTATTTATATTGCAACAAATATCAATCATATTGTGGAATACGACGGAGGGGAA
>JAHDGC010000295.1 GCA_020627865.1 Saprospiraceae bacterium
GGCATAAAATGGCTGGAACGCAAGAAGTGAAAAAATTCTTTTTTTTTACACAAACAAATTTTTCATGAAAAAAAACATTTCCAATAAAGAAAAAAAAGCGATCTTTAAAACTTTGCGTAAAGCAAATCTCGCTTTTCAGAAAAAGTATCCAGGTGATTTGCCAGATCGACAACCGGTACATACCGTGTATGGCGGCGCACATTTGTTCAGTAGAAACACAGCTACCAATCTTGGGAGAATTGCCCTAGCTTCCTTGCAAACTTATGCCCCAGATTTTATCAGTTTTGCTCATGCATTTGGCTTGCCCGGACACGATATGCTTCCGAAAACGAAGGCCGCGAAAACCAAACTCATCAACAAGTTTGCAAAACTCACGTTGGATGAGCGGAAGGCAGAACCAGGTTGGTTGGCTTTTCAAGTTTACCAAAAAGTTATCTTGAAATTGGAGACAGAACCTGTTGAGGATTTCCGTATCGACTTTGAGGATGGTTATGGTATTCGGGGAGATGAGGAGGAAGATGCTACCGCCAAAAATGCTGCATTGGAAGTAGCTAAAGGGATGGAGGAAGGTACACTCCCACCCTTCATCGGGATTCGGATAAAACCTTTCACGGAAGAGATGAAAGAGCGTGGTATCCGGACACTGGATATTTTCCTGAGCAGCTTAGTGAAGGTTACGGATGGACAATTGCCCAATAATTTCGTGATTATGTTACCCAAGGTGACAATTCCAGAACAGATCACGGCAATGGTAAAGTTTCTAAGAATTTTGGAAAAGAAACTAAAGTTGCCCAAACGAGCTTTAAAGATGGAAATGATGGTGGAGCAAACACAGGCCATTATGGATCACGAAGGAAAAAACCCCTTGCGTAAATTTATTTTAGCCAGCAAGGGCAGGTGTATTGCCACTCATTTTGGCACTTACGATTACACTGCCGCTAACAATATAACAGCAAAATATCAGACCATGATTCATCCAGTCTGTGATTTCGCGCACCATATGACAAAAGTGGCGCTTTCGCATACGGGTATCTGGCTTTCTGATGGCGCAACGAATATCATGCCTGTTGCTCCTAACCGAGGGGAGAAACTAACCCGAGCACAACAAATGGAAAATACAGTTTCTGTGCACAATGCTTGGCAAGAGGGCTACCGCCACATTCGCCATTCCCTTTACAACGGACTTTACCAAGGCTGGGATTTGAACCCGACACAGTTACCAATGCGTTATGCGGCTGTTTTCACGTTCTTCTTAGAGAGCTATGATGAGGCCGTCGAACGCCTGAAAGCTTTCATGGAGACCACGGCTCGTGCAACGCTTGTTGGGGATATTTTCGACGACGCCGCTACGGGGCAAGGCTTGCTGAATTATTTTCTTCGCGCCTTAAATAGTGGGGCCATTTCGGAAGCGGATATTATGGCAACAGGCTTAACTTTGGAGGAAATTAGGACGAGGTCTTTTGCTAAGATTTTGAAGATGAGGGCGGACGATTAGTGGGATTGTGATTGGTTGATTGGTGATTGGTCAGCCTCAAGCAAATAGCTACCGAATAGAAAAGGGGGATCTCACTACGGAACGGCGTCTGACTTCTGAGGGTTGATTAGTGATTAGTAAGCCCCGAAAAGCAGCTTGCCCCAATAGGGAACAGTCCTCTTTATCGAAAAAGCATCTAATATCTAACGTCTAAAGCCTAACATCTAACAAATGTCTCCTAAAACATTCTTCAATTTCGTAAACGATCAAATAAAAGCCGGAAACGATACCGCACTCCTGTACGTTCTAAACAGCAAAGGCAGCAGCCCCGGCAGACAAGGATTTCGGATGGCCGTTTGTACAGATGGGCAGATGGCAGGTTCTATTGGTGGTGGTATCATGGAGCATAAATTCGTGGAACAGGCACGCACCATATTGACACAAAAAACAGATCAAGTCTACTTCAGACAGCAAATCCATAACAAAAAAGCTACAACAAATCAATCCGGCATGATTTGTTCTGGGGAGCAATGGGTCGTCATTTATTATCTGAACGCGCAAAGGGCAAGCAGCATTTTTCGACTGGTGGAAATATTGCAAAAAAATAAACCCGCACAACTTTTATTGAACGAACAATCCATTTTCTGTCAAGAAGAAGCACATACCAAAGAGCGTTTTCATTTCCAGTATGAAACGGATAAAAAATGGGCTTACACAGAAAATATTCAGACTAGAAACTTGTTGTACATTATTGGTGGCGGCCATGTTGGACTGGCCTTTTCCAAGTTGATGGCTGACCTTGATTTTTACATTCACATTATTGATGACAGAGAGGACTTGAATACGATGGTTTCCAATGCTTATGCCGATGAAAAACACTACATTTCTTATGATAAAATAAACCAGTTTTTACCAGAAGGGGACAATGTGTACGTCGTGTTAATGACATTCGGTTATCGGACGGATAAATTTGTATTGGAATCTATTCTACGGAAGAAGTTTCGCTACTTAGGGATGATGGGTGCACAGGCTAAGGTCGATCAACTTTTTAAAGAGCTATTGGAATCGGGCATATCAAAAGAAGCATTAGAGATGGTGCATGCACCTGTGGGGATACCGATTGCCAGCAAGACACCGGAGGAGATTGCCATTAGTATTGCGGCTGAGATTATTCGGGAAAAGAATAGTAATCCAAATTAAAAACGTGGTAGAGACGCGATGCATGTCTCTACCACGTTTTTAGTTTAACATTAATTTCTCAGAAAAAACACGGTTCCCACAAACAACTTTAACAATATACATACCAGACGCCAAAGTAGGCAGATGGATGCGCCGTTGTCCCACCCCATGCCAAACTTTCTCCAATATCTTTCGCCCTTCTATATCAAATAACGCGAACTGCACATCTGCTTCCCCCATATCATCAGGCAATGCAACCCACAAAATATTTTGAGCCGGATTGGGGTAAATGCCGATGGATTGCTCTACCCTATTTTCCACATCTGACACCACACAATCATTCGGCCAAGGCTCTAATTCTACAGGATCGCCCGGCGTCATATCCCTTCCTTCAAAACCCGGAAAATCTACGCCATATTTCATCACCCGAAACACGGCGTTACTTCCCCCTAATGGACTGAATATATCCGTACCTTGTACAACTGGGCCACTTTGCACAACAGGATTGATATAATGCCAGACCACATTGCCCGCAAGATCGACTTCCCAAAAAGTACCATCCCGCCCCTCGCAGATTATGGTATTTCCATTTGGCAACCTTCTCGCTCCCGAAATATTTGAAGAAAACAAAGAAAGAGGCTCCTCTGCAATATATTGCCAAGAAAAAGTATCCGGCCCATAAGCTTGCCCATCCTCATAAAAATAATGCCCATCCTCATCTACGGGCGGGGCGATCACATCTACAGAAGAATAAAACCCTTCAGGTCTACCTATACCATTATTAAAAACCATCAATTGCCCTTCGCCTTCGTATCCTTGAGGAATCCAAGTCACATCATGTTGCCCAAAAAATTGTATATCCGCTCCACCTCCATGCCCATAAGCTTCGGGGTTTCCCCAACGATAAAGAATGTCCCCACCCTTTCCAGAATTCCCGCCTGCATGACCGGCCGCTTCCTCCGTCGTGGTACTGTGATCAATAATCCAAATCTCATTCAGATGCCGAGAACTGAGTGCAATTTGATCCAATTCTTCATTATAATCAATTGCATTAAAGTGTATCCAGTCTTGATTCACGATATTTGGATAGTTCAAATCCATCAGTTCTGGATGATCGGCTACTACACCAAAATTATCCTTTTCCGCATCATAATCCTGAACAAGATGATCCCAAAGATGCCACTCCCAAACAATATGCGCACTATCCACTCCTAAAGGTTCAATTTCAACAACATGTTCCGAGAACACAGCCGAACCCAACAACAAGGGGTTTTTCCCTGCCTGAATGGCTTCCTCGCCCGATATATATTCCCATGCAATTAACAAAATATTGCCATTGGGCATATACGCAACATCATGATGCTGCATGTAATCATCATTATTGTACACAAAACTCCACGTCTGATTACCATCCCAATCAAACCGCTCTATAATACCACCTTTTCCTCCACCATTAAAAACATCGCTATTGGCACGGCCACAACGCAACAAAGAACCATCTTCTAACAAATAGGTCGCCAGCCCTGGCAAATAATCGCTCTCCCAGCGTTGAATCAATTTTCCACAATTATCAATCAGATAGGTTGCCTTACTCGTTGTCGGTGCAAAAAGCGCATAGCCCAAAAAATTATCTTCTGTATGGGAAAATACCCCAACAGTTTGTTGTGCCCAGTTTTGAACAGCGACAAAAACAAAAAACATCAATGACAATAGCTTAATTCTCATAAGAAATTATTTTCATAAAGATAACTTATATAAAAAAAATAAGCCATTATTATAATACCAACTTCATGAAAAAACTAATAAACGACATGAAAAATACTAAAATTCCAAAATAAAGAAATCAACTCAGCAAAAATATTGTATTAATTTCCAAAAATGCCTATCTTGGGCATGGCTAGTGAACAAATGAACCTTCGGATGAGTTAAATTATTACTATTTTTCCTCCTTCCCTCATCATATGGATACTATGAAGTATCCATAGTTGTATGTTAATCCAAAACAAAACTTCCGCCCTACCTGCTAATCCAGTTGGGCTTTTTAATCAACATCCCGACAAGCACAAAACAACATATAAACTAAATTTGCTACATGTTGCCAGAAAACAATAACACGATTAGTCTGAATAAATATATCAGCGATTCCGGTTTGTGTTCTAGAAGAAAAGCCGATGAACTTATAAAAGCAGGGAAAATTACAATCAATGGCATCACTGCCAGTTCCGGGAATCGCGTATCCACAGAGGATACGGTTCTTCTTGATGGAGAACCTATCCGCCATGCCGTAGAGCCGATCTATCTTGCCTTTTATAAACCTAAAAAAGTTGTTTGTGCTGTTGATCCTAATACTAGAGGAAATATTAATGACTTTCTTGATGCACCTCATCGTCTTTTCCCTGTTCTAACTATTGACAAAGCTTCAGAAGGCCTTATCTTCCTGACTAATGACGGGGATCTAGCCAATGAAATTATGCAAACCAGTAAAAAACATGAAAAGGAGTACAATGTTTCTGTAAACAAAAAAATCTCCCCCTGGTTTTTACACAATATGGCCAATGGTGTTGAATTGTCTAATTCCATTACGCCACAGTGTTTTGTGGAACAAACTGGCCATAAATCATTCCGAATCATCTTGACACACGACCATAATCGTCTTATACAACGGATGTGCGCGCAACTAAACTACAAGGTTGTTAAACTCAAAAGAATACGAATCATGCATGTTCGCATCGGGAAATTACCCCTTGGAAAATACAGGCGCCTGACAGAAGCCGAGATCGCCACCTTAAAAAGACACCTCAAGGGTACGCTTGAAAAAACGGCACAACAATCAAATGGGCAACAAAACTTCTAACAAAACATACACAAATCCATACAAAATGAAAGCCGTTCTATGTAAAACATATGGTCTTCCGTCTAGTCTTGTGCTGGAAGATGTCCCTTCGCCTGTCCCGGGCAAAAAAGAGGTATTAATCACCGTAAAGGCTTGCGGAGTTAACTTTCCCGATACGCTCATCATTCAGGGTAAATACCAGTTCAAACCACCATTCCCGTTTTCTCCTGGAAGTGATATTGCCGGCATTGTTAAGGCTGTTGGAGAAGGGGTCAAACATGTTAAGCCGGGGGATGAGGTTTTCGGAATGGTCTTCTGGGGTGGATTTGCCGAAGAGGTTGTCGCTCCTGCTAGTGCCGTGTTCCCGAAGTTACCCGGCATGGATTTCCCTGTAGCGGCTTCTTTCATGATTGCTTATGGTACTTCCTATCATGCCCTTAAGGATCGGGCAAAACTCAAGGCCGGAGAAACTATGTTGGTACTTGGTGCCTCGGGTGGAGTTGGCCTTACCGCAGTAGAATTGGGCAAGCTCATGGGCGCACGCGTCATTGCTGCAGCTTCTACAGCGGAAAAATTGGCGCTTTGCCAACAATATGGAGCCGATGAGGTTATTAATTACACAACAGAAAACCTGAAAGAACGAACAAAAGAACTGACGAATGGTAAGGGTGCCGACGTGATTTATGATCCGGTCGGGGGTAATTTTTCCGAGGCTGCACTCCGGGCTACCGCCTGGGAAGGTCGCTACCTCGTCGTCGGTTTTGCGGCCGGAGAAATTCCTAAAATTCCGCTTAATCTTCCCTTACTGAAAGGCTGCCAAATCGTCGGCGTGTTCTGGGGGCCTTTTGCCACAAAGGATACGGCGACCAGCATGGCCAACACGCAACAATTGATGCAATGGTATATGGAAGGAAAAATTAAACCATATTTGCACGGGACTTATCCCTTGGCGGATGCTCCGAAGGCACTGGAGGATATGATGGCGAGAAAGGTGATGGGGAAGGTGGTCATTGTGATGTAGGCTTGTAGAGCCGTAATGCATTACGGCTCTACAAGCCTATGTTTTTCTCTATAGCAATCACCTCCTCCAAGGTCTGATGATGAAACTTCACACTCAGTAATCCTAACCCAAGCCGGATATCCGGATTCACTTTTTTCTTGCTGCCCTTTTCATCAAAAACAACATTCGGATATCGCTTTTTAAAATCCTCAAAAGATTCCTTTATCACAAACTCCACATGCTCGAACCCTGCTCGATATGGGCTACCCGATTTCGGTGCCGGAACTTCAATGCAGTAAATTTTTCTATCTTTATAAACAATCGGTTCCCGTAATTTATACGTGGCTATTGGTCGGCCATTGATATCCGATTCTACTAAAAGATCGGCAATCTCCAATAGCTTTGTTTTGATAAGATCATATTGTTCCAAATTGCTTGTTCGATAACAAATATGATCCAACTCAAAATTGGTCACCTCAATTCTATGATCGGCAAGCCCGCTAAAAATTTGATCTAAAAAACTATCGGGGTTTCTTGTTATGGTAAATAATGGATGCATGGTGTTAACAATCTGTCAATTCTTGAGGGTACAAATATAAGCTTCAGGTTATGACGACGAATAATCATTGTTCAATTAGCCGATTAGTATATTACCCTATTTTCAAAGGATTCCTTTTATTATACGCTATTAAATACCGAAACATACTGAACGGGTTATCCTCTTTTTGGAACCGTTCATATAATTGAGCATCCCTTTTTAAAATCGGTTCAAAATTTTCTAAAGTAAAAGGGAACAACTCCCCATTTTGAAAATCCAAAATGTATTGATTCGAGCTATAACCTTCTTCTACATATTCCGGTCTACCACTTCTTAAACCACCAAGATTTAATCTAGCCTCACTTTTATCTGTTAGTTTATAATCCACATTTTCAATAGTAAGATGACATATAGCCCCAAACTTAATTACCCTGACTAATTTGTTATCGATGTTCAAATATAAAACGCCATTACAACAAAATGCCCACACTTTGCTGATATCAATGTATTTTTTTCTACCATCAATTTTAGTTCTTACTCTGAAAATCGTATTAGGAGCCCGAGGGCTAGTATGCAATTTCACCTCAAAACTTCTATTGCTTACCAGCAGGCTATCAAAAGATACACTAGGGGTATTTTTCTGCAAACTCAAATGCGAATAATAAATGCCTTCTTTAAAAATACCAAATGAACTTTGTGCATTTACATTTAATGAAATTGCAAATACCAATATCATAAATACTTTTTTCATAATTATGCTTTTTGAGAAAATTACCGGACCAGTATCACATCCCCAGTATACATCTCCTCCACATCATCAATAAATGCGATTTCTACTAGATAAACAAAAACCCCCGGATTCATCGGGCTACCATTGAACATGCCATCCCAGCCCAGTGCTTCCTGATTCGGTTGGAAGTGATGCCTTTCGAAGAGCAATTCGCCCCAGCGATCAAATACCTTGAAGGTTAAGATTTCCTCGACGCTTTCATCTGCAAAAACGGTGAACAAATCATTGCGGCCATCTCCATTCGGGGAAAACACATTGGGAATATAAACCGGACGAGGCTTGATGACCTGAAGCTCCATATTATCCGAATACGAACACCCTGTTATAGAATCTACAACGGAAATGGTATACACCGTCGTATGATGCGGCAAGGAAACGGGTGTCATGCAAGTATCACAGTCCAGATAGATGAACGGTGTCCATTCGATAATCTGATTTTCTAGCGGCCAAACCAGCCCCTCGATTTTGGCATCATCCCCAAGACTAACCGTAATGTCATCCCCCGCAGAAACTTGAACTTTGGGTGGCTCGTAAACAAAGACATCCAATGAATCCTGACAGTCATTCCCATCGGTTAAAAAGACCCGA
>JAHDGC010000296.1 GCA_020627865.1 Saprospiraceae bacterium
ATGCATATATGGGTAAAATCATTTTGAAATTTTTTGGGTAGAATTATAATTTGGGTGTTGTGAACCAGCAGAGCCGTAATGCATTACGGCTCTGCTGGTTCACATTGCATATCTATGATCGATGTTCCAAAAAATCTTGCAAAATCAAGACGGCACTGATCTTATCCACAAGACTTTTGTCTCGCCGTTGTTTCTTTTTCGCACCACTTTGCCGGATAATCCTTTTGGCTTCTTCCGAGGTAAATCGCTCATCCTGTCTTTCAACTGATATGCTAGGGAATTTGTTTTTGAAATCGGCAATAAATTTTTCAATTTGTGGCGTAATTTGCGAGGGCGTACCGTCCAGATGAAAGGGTTCTCCTACAACAACACATTCTACTTCTTCTTCTTGGAAATAGCTTTCCAGAAAACCCAACAATTCCTTTTCTGGTACGGTGTCCAATGGATTTACAATAATCTTCAACGGGTCTGTAACAGATAAACCTACCCGTTTTGTACCGTAATCTATTCCTATAATTCTCGCCATGCGCGCAAAGATAAGGAATTTGGTGGAATCCTTGAAAAAAATACATGTTTGACCTGTATTATTCTATTTGGATAAAAAGTATTGTTTATTTTTGTAAGGAATACTGGGAAACTGTTGCAAAAAATATTTAACCAACCACTACACTACTATGCCTAAAACACATTTATCCCTCTTGTTCTTTATTTTATTTTGGATAGGAAATATTTTTTCACAAGAAACAAAAATAAATTCCATCATTAAAGAAGTTACCGTTTTTAAAAAGGCGGCTCAAGTTACCCGTAAGGGAAATACGGTACTCCCAGCAGGCAACAGCACCCTCAAATTTGTCGGTATTTCTCCACAAATACTGAAGGAAAGTATCCAAGTAAATGGCAAAGGTGATTTTACCATTAAATCCGTGAACCACCAGCTTGATTTTTTTGAAGAACCTGCTAAAACAGCAAGGGCAAAGGAATTAGAAGAGGCAATGCAAGAGAAAAGGCTGGCGCTAAAAAAAGAGCAAACCAAGAAGGATGTTTTGGAAGAAGAAGAAAAGTTGATTTTGTATAACAATAAAATTGCAGGGGTGCAAAATGGTTTGGTCTTATCTGAACTAAAAGCTACTGCGGATTATTATCGCCAACGACTTCAGGAGATAAAACTGGAGCAAATAAATATTGCCGTTCAGTTAAAAGCGATGGAAACGGAAATTAAAAAATATCAGGCACAATACAATGAACTGGTTAAGGAGAAAGGAAGTTACACGAGCGAAATTGTCGTGGAGGTGAATTCGGAAAGATCGCTCTCTGCCGATTTTGTATTGAAATACGTCGTGGAAGATGCAGGTTGGTTTCCCAATTATGACCTTCGGGTGAAGGATGTGGAAAGCCCCGTTAGCTTATCCTACAAAGCTGTTTTGTATCAGAGTTCCGGAGAAAATTGGGATAATGTTACCTTGACTTTGTCTACCGGAGATTTTACCAAAACGGGAACCAAGCCGGAACTACAGCCTTGGCGATTGGATTATTATAACAATTATGTTACAGGAAGGACAATCGGGATTTTTGATCGCAAAGACATATCCGGGACATTTTCCCCTGGGCAAGGTGGTACTGTTTCTGGTTATGTCAAGGATGACTTTGGAGAACCATTAATCGGAGCTAATGTGATGGTGAAGGGGTCTACTGTTGGTACGATTACAGATATAAATGGATACTATTCGTTGGAAGTTCCGCCACATGGCAAAAGTTTGGTGATTAGCTATACTGGTTACAGTTCTTTGGATACAAGGATTGGAGGCTCAAGGATGGATTTGAATTTGTCGGAAGGGGTTATGTTGGAAGAAGTCGCGGTAACTGCCCTTGGAAAATCAAAAAATAAAGAGCGGAAGAAGTGGGCTTCAAAACCAGAGACAAAACCTTTAGCGCAAACAACCACAGAACGTGTCACCACCGTTGAATTCAAAATCGAATTGCCCTATACCATTCCTTCTGACGGGAAGCAACATATCGTCCAGATTGCCGATCATGCCTTGGAAGCCTCCTATGAATATTATGCCGTTCCGAAAATGGATAAGGATGCATTCCTTACGGCGCAGGTTACCGATTGGGAAGATTTCTACCTGCTCAGTGGCGAGGCTAATTTCTTTTTTGAAGGTACCTACCTGGGGAAATCTTTTCTAGATGTACAAGTAGCTGAAGATACTCTTGATATTTCATTGGGAAGAGATAAAGATATTGTCGTGACGAGGACTAAGTTGAAAACATTTTCAAAAAAACGATTGTTAGGAAAAAATAGGGTAGACAGTCGCTCTTTTGAAATCGAAGTTAAAAATAAAAAGAAACAGCAGGTTAATATTACCCTAGCGGATCAGCTTCCCCTATCTGTAAGAAGTGAAATTGAAGTGTTTGATCAAAAATATGAAGGGGCTACCCTTGATGAAAAAACAGGAATATTGAATTGGAACTTGACGTTAAACCCCGGAGAAATTAAAAAGATGAATTTTAATTATGCGGTCAAATATCCTAAAAAGAAAAGACTTGTTTTGGAGTAATTTTTGCAAAATACTGTAAATGAAAGGCTTAACTATAATGCTTGAGTTTTTCATTTTCTCTACACCTCCTCTATTACATGATGTGTGTAAATTTTTACAAGAATGATATTTGCTCTTGTTCAAAAAATAACTTACTTTTAGCGGCACACAAGCTACTATTTTTCTCTGACCCAGAGATTAAGATATTATTAGGATAAAAAATGAAGACAGTTGAAAAAATTCGTGGCTTAGCACTAAGCGGAGATGTTAATGGTGCTATTTCTTTTGCATTGGAAAGTATTCGAAATGATGCGCCCATTAAAGAAGACTTATTGGGGATCAGAGAAAAGTTTAAATCACTAAAACGAAAACGAGAAAGGGAGGAGGTTAGCGAAATGATTTATTCACAGGAGCTTTCTGAACTGATGGGCGGAGTCCTTGCCATCACTCGGGTAATGAGGAAAGATCCAAAGATGATGAAACAGACGGGGATCTTTACCAAATGGTGGTTTCGCTTGTCATTATTATTGCTCCTTTTCTTTGCCTACAAATACTTTACGAAGCCTGTTCCACCACCACCGGATATCGTCCTGTCGTTCCATCCGGAAAAGCAAATATTTCAAGTTGACGAAAATGCAGATGAAGAACTGATTGACCTGACGAACAGTCTGAATGGTTTGTTGCAAAAGAAATCTGGCTTGCGAAAAGTACTGGAGGGAGAGCAGCAATACGATGTGCCTATGGTTCGGTTCGAGGAAAATAAATCTGCCATAATGCATACGTTATATGTTTGGAAAAACGTCTACCAAAAAGAAATCGATTTACTTGAACAGGAGGCTTTGCAAAACTTTAGCGAGTTTGCGGTTTATTATGATTCTAAGGTATATGATATTCCGGAAATAGATATACCGACCTTACAAAAAATAGCACAATTTCTCCATCATGCTCCAAATCTTAATTTAAAAATTATAGGGTATGCAGATGGTGTTGGTACTTATTCCGATAATGAGACGCTGGCTTGTGATAGGGCAAACACTGTCAAAGACTATCTACTGGGTTTGAATTTATCTGGTTTGAACAAAAACACCTTTATCATAGAATGCAAGGTTAATGAAATCAGGAAGTATGATGTCCCTTCCAAAAGTGGTAGCAAGAGGAGAGTGGAGTTTGAGTTTGTTCAGAATACAGATTATAATCCCGGAGCGTAGAGTGCTAAATAATGTTTTGAAATATGTCTTTCTGTTGCTTTAAAGTATGGAAATTATGTTAATATTGTTTTAATTGTACTATGTTGCTTGACTTATACAAGATTTTAAGCTAATTTGATAATCCCATCCATACCGATCTAAATCCATCCCTTAACCGTTGAGTTCTGTGAACTCTCATTTTGCTTGTGGCAGCATGTGTATGCCGGCAATCTTTTGATTCTGATATAGAGCTTTATGGTTATGCATGTCTGCCAAAGGTAGGAGCATGTGCAAAACCCCGAATTGACATGCCTTAGAATTGTTTAACAGAACTCGTTTTTGGTAATAAACTGTTTGGCCTGCTTTCTTCTTATGAGGAGAACGTAGCCAACGATCCGTTGTATAAAAAAGTTATCCCATGAAAACGAAACCGTTAAACCTGAGATGGATTTTCTCGTGTTGTGTCTTTTCCCTAGCTACCATTTCATTGTCTGCACAAGACTGTGAAATGACCGTCCTTGTTTGCAACAATAATATCAATGTAACCCTTGATGAAAATTGCCTTGCGGAAGTTACACCAGATATGGTGCTGGAAGGTATGGCATGCGATAACTCCTTCTATACCGTCGAGTTGTTTGATGAAAATAATAATGCTATCGGTAATATGGTCGGTACAGCGCAAGCTGGCCAAACGATTAATGTGCATATCGTTCACAATACCAGTGGCAATTATTGTTGGGGGACGATTGCAGTAGAGGATAAACTTGCTCCGCAAATTATATGTCCATGTATGGATGAGCCAGAGGATTGTGCTTTCCTTTGTACGGACTTGGATATGCTGCTCGCTGGTGGTGGCCCGATGGCTTCGGCAACGGATGCATGCGGAACTCCGGAGATTACTTTTTCGGATGAAATCGAAACGGCTACTTGTGGTGATATTATTATTACCCGAACTTTTTATGCTACGGATAATTCTGGTAATGCTAGCTTTTGTGAGCAGGATATATTTTTGCGTCCACTTACCCTGAATGATGTGGAGGTGATCGCTCAGATTGAATTACCTTGCGAATTTGATAACAATGTATCGCCAGAAGAACTTTCTGCTGCGGATGTCACGGGGGCTTATCCTTTTGTAACGTCCGACGCGGGAACTTTTGACCTAACCTTCACACTATGTAATCTTGCTGTTACATACTATGATGCGCCCGCTACGATTTATTGTGGCAATACTTTTCAGTTTATCCGAACTTGGAATGTCTTCGATTGGTGCACTGCGGAATCAGCCACTTTTTCCCAATTGATCATTTCTTCGGATACGGTACCGCCTGTAATTAACACTTGTCCTGATTATGGAAGTGCCATCCCTGTTGGTTTTTATCCCGATGAATGTACTGGGGTGATCCCTATTCAAGACCTGACCGATTTTTCTGAAAATTGTTCCTCCCCGACAACTGTCGAGGTGGAACTTTATTTGGAAGATGGTACCGTGCTGTCCGTAGCTGTAGGGGAGCAAGTTCAGACGATTGCCGGAACACATCAGGTGGTCTATACGGTAATGGATGATTGTGGCAATACAACTACTTGTGCTACTCCTGTGGTAATTGAGGATCAAACACCGCCAGTTATGATTTGTGATGAGCACACCGTTATTGCGCTTGGAAGCGATGGGAATGGTACAATTTGTACAGCGACCTTTGATGATTATTCTTATGATAATTGTGGGTATCTTGTTTTGAAAGTGAAAAGAATGGATGCACCTGCCGATGTTCAATTTACAGATTGCGTAGATTTTTTTTGTGAAGATATTCAATATGATATTTTGGGCAACCCAATTCCGGTAATGGTTCGCTTGCGGGCTTATGATATCCTTCCGGAGAATGGTTTCCCGGATGAGGCCGATGCTGGACGATGGAATGAATGTATGGTGGCGGTGACCGTGCAAGATGAGTTGGTGCCCGTGATGAATTGTCCGCCGGATAAAACGGTGGAGTGCCAAACGGTGTTTGCAGAACTGGATGGGATCATTCCGGATGATGATGGTGTGGTGGATGATGACCCGATTGCCACGCCGGTATATTATGGGAGCGAAAGTTTGTTTCAGGGATACTATGCCGAAGCTTTAGATAATTGCAATGCAACGATCTGGGTTTTTGATGAAGGTGGTATTGAAGGAAATTGTGGGGAAGGAGAATTTATCCGAACTTGGACGATCACGGATGGTGCAGGCTTGTTTTCTTTGTGTACACAAACCATCACGATTCAAAATAGTAGCCCATTTAATGAGGAGGATATCAATTGGCCAGAAGATGCTGTAGCGGATTGTGCCGCGGGAATTTATCCGGAGGACTTGCCGCCCGGTCGTCAAGAGCCGGAATTGACGGGTGATGCATGTGATTTGTTAGAAGTAGTTTATGAAGATGATTATTTCCCCGTTGTAGATTCCGCTTGTTACAAAATTTTGCGTTCTTGGACGGTTTATGATTGGTGTCAGTTTGATGATACGGCTACACCCAATCCGGGTATTTGGGAACATATACAGATTATTCAAGTGATGGATCAAAATCCACCAGAGATTGATACGGTTTTAAGCAATGTAACAATTTGCTCTTATGAAACGGATTGCCTTGAGCCTGTTGTTTTTGATCTTAATGCGAGTGATCTTTGTGCGGAAGAGCTGCGCTATACTTTGCATATTGCAGGGGTTTATGATGGTATTTTTCAACCCGGCAATACATTAGATATTCCGGAAGGGGTGCATACTGTTGTGTGGGTGGTTGAAGATGGTTGTGATAATAGCAGTACGGTTGCTTTCCAGCTTACGGTTTTGGATTGCAAACAACCGACACCTGTTTGCGTTGATAATATTGCTACGGTAGTGATGCCCACGAGTCTAGAAATTGCCCTTGATGCAGCAGCTTTCAACCTAGGAGGCTTGAGTGGTAGTTTTGACAATTGTACGGCACAAGAAGATTTGATTTTCCGAGTCAGAAAGGTGGCGCCGGATAACAATGAGTTGACGATTTTGCCACAAGTATTGGCGCTAGATTCAACCGTAACTTTTACCTGTGATGATCTCGGTACTGCGGAAGTAGAATTGTATGTCATTGATGAAACTGGCAATTGGGATTTTTGTACAACTTCTGCAGAAATTGCTGATAACAGTGGGCTTTGTCCACCACAAATTACAACCGGAATTATTCACGGATTTATCGAAACAGAGGTGAACGATCGGGTAGAAAATGTAATGGTGAAGCTTTCGGGAGATGGGACGAACTACGATACGAGCTATACGAACGAAGCGGGAACGTATGAGTTTGAGGTGCCGCTATTGCAGAATTATGTCATTACGCCTGAAAATAACGAAGATCCGCTCAATGGCGTAACGACCTATGATTTGGTGTTGGTCAGTATGCATATTTTGGAGGTCGAATTGTTGGACTCACCTTATAAAATTATTGCCGCAGATGCGAATCATTCCAATGCGGTTACGACGCTCGATCTGGTTTATTTACGTCGCCTGATTTTGAATATTGATACGGAGTTTGCGAGCAATACCTCTTGGCGATTTGTGGATAAAGCTTTTGAGTTTCCAAATCCGGCAAACCCTTTTCAGACCTTGCTTCCGGAGTCAATTATTTACAACAATCTGGAATCTGGTGTACAGGATGCTAGTTTCATTGCCATAAAAATAGGGGATGTTAATAATAGTGCTATCCCGAATTTGTTACTTGAAACGCAGGACAGGAGGGAAGGGGAGTCACTTGTTTTTATGATGCAAGATGAAGTTTATTCGGCCGGAGAAATTTATGAAACGGCTTTTAGGGCAAAAGATTTTGAGGCTATTTCTGGCTTTCAGTTTACCCTGGATTATGATGAGAATTTGGTGAATTTTATGGCCATAGAAACAGGGGGATTGCCTGATTTTACTGGGGATAATTTCGGGCTTCATCCTAACAATGCAGCCATTACCTGTAGTTGGCATCATATTGCGATGCAATCTCTAAAGGACAATGATCTTATTTTTAAAGTGAAATTTAAGGCCAGACAGCAAACCACATGTAGGGCCATTTTCCAGCTATCCGATCAACTCACCCTTGCGGAAGCTTACCGAGACGAGCTTGCTGCCAATCTTCGGATCGACTATAAATTCATGGTGGAAAAAGAACAGCGTAATACAGATTTTATTGTATACCAAAATAGCCCGAATCCATTTACAACACAATCCAAAATCGCTTTTTATCTCCCGGAGACTGGGCCGATAACTTTGCGGATTTTTAATTGCAATGGAAAAATATTATGCAACAAAAACTATATACTGGAACAAGGATATCAGGAGGTTTTTATCCATCGTGATGAAATAGGGGATACGGGTGTATTGTACTATAATTTATCCAACGGAAAGATTGACCAAACCAAAAAAATGATTGTGCTGTGATTGTGAGGCCGTAGAGACGACCGGTAGGGACAGGGCATGCCCTACCGGTCGTCCCTACCGCAACCGTTCCATCAACTGTTCGGCTGCTTGAAACGGTAACAATGTTCCTGCAATAACCTGTTGTTCTACATGCGGATACATTTCGGCTATGGCTTTATTGTTTTTAAAGAATTGTAATAATAAACTCCGAACACTTTCTTCCAACCAATACTTTCGTT
>JAHDGC010000297.1 GCA_020627865.1 Saprospiraceae bacterium
AGCATCACTTGGCGGAAATGAGGAAATCAATAATCTCTTCGGATTTGCTCAAACAGGCCAACCTAGCAAGTTAATTGTTAGAGACTCGTACTTAACACAAAAAAGTTACATTGCATTGGAAAAATCAACCTTTACAGATTTTCCATTTACTGAAGTGAAATTTGAGAATACCATTGACAGGATTAAGGGAAGTGCTGGGAATCCTCGAAAGATTGAACGTGTACCTGTAGGTGCTGAATTCGTAATAGAATTTATCATTAATAAATGGAATGGCGATGACGAAGCTAAATTAATAAAATTGCTACAAAAAGGAATAAAACTACTTGAAGCGGATTACTTGGGAGGCAATGGTTCAAGAGGATACGGACAAGTAAAGATTGACTTAAATTTTGAAAACCCCAAAGTCTTGTATCTTAAATCTGAAACCGATGCCTAAAAAATCATATAAAACCTATCGCCTCTATTTTAAGGCACCGCTTCATATCGGTGACATTCGTCCAAACGATTATACCAACTCAGAACGCTTCATCCGTTCCGATACTTTTATCGCTGCAATAAGTGCGATGTTGGGCAAACTAGGAAAATTAGAGGATAAGTGGAATGGTTTCCTTCCATTTCGGGTCAGTAGTTTATTTCCGTTTACAAAGGAAGAAGATAAAGTGATTTATTTTTTTCCTAAATTATCAAAAGCATTACCACTAGAAGAAAACAATGCTCCCATTACTTACGTCAAAAAATTGAAGAAAATTCAGTGGCTGGATTCCTCCTATTTTGAAAAGCAACTCAACCAGATTCCCATTAAATATTTTGGGGATGAAGAACAAAAAGATTTGCAAAAAGAATTTTGCTCCGGATACACATTAAGCGAATTTATGACGACCCAGATTTCTCAACGGGTCAGCATCCCCAGAGTACGCAATGCCCCCAAAGCACAAGCTGCCGAAGAAGAAGACATTACTGGAGAACCCACACCATTCTATGTAGAAAGATTGTTTTTCAGGGAAGATTCTGGGCTTTATTTTATCGCAGAAGGGGAAGATTTTGGCCTACTGGAAGAAGGATTGACATTATTACAACATGAAGGATTGGGAACAGATCGTACGGTAGGCAATGGCAGCTTTGAGTGGGAACTCGATTCTATAACAATTAATTTACCAGAAAGCGAGTACTGCACAAACCTCTCCTTATTTTGCCCAGAAACCAAAAAGCAACTGACAAAGATGTTGGCAGCAGAAGCTTCATATGACATCATCAAGCGTGGTGGTTGGATCACAACAGGGAGCTATCAATCCCTTCGGAAGAAGGCGATCTATATGTTTACGGAAGGCAGTATTTTCTCTGGGGATGATACTCCGAAGGGAAGAGCGGCTGTTGATATTACACCAGACCTTCCGCTGAAACACAACATATACAGAAATGGCAACAGTATTTTTTTACCTGTAAAACTTTAAATGATGGCATCTATAAATCTCGACCTGTACCTTCATGTATTAACCCCGGTTCATGTTGGTGGTTCAGAAGAAAAGCATTTAGAAGCAGGCATAGATTACCTGATAGAAAATCATCAGGTCTTTATTTTTGATCAAAAAAAATTACGGAACCGCATTAATGATGATAACCAATATTGCAATGCTCTGGAAAATGGAAAAGGAGGTATGGAAAGCCTGTTAAATGATCGTCGAATTCCAGTTCATGAGGTGAGCCTGCCTCCCAAAAGCGTTACGGGAATGCCTACAGAAATTAACGCTTGTATCAAAAATGGCCTGACCGGAAAACCCTACTTGCCGGGCAGTAGCATAAAGGGAGCCATCAGGAGTATTATTTTTAATAAAATTTATACAGGGCTTCCGCAGGAAGATCAGCGAAGAATTCAAAAAGCACAATACCCAGATAACGATATTTTGGGAAAATTCGGAAGCAGCCTTATGCGGTTTATTCAGGTTTCGGATGTCTATTTTGATGATACCGAAACTATTTTATGCAACACTAAAATATTTAATCCACAAAAAAGCAACCCAGATATAGAATGGAGCGGAGGCTGGAAACATCTATTGAAAAACCATACCAATGATAAGTTTGCACCACAAGGTTTCACCTTTGCCTACGAAAGTATTCCTACGGGAGCAGCAGGAAAATTCAGATTATCCTTCGATGAGGCCTTGTTCAATCAGGCAAAAAACAGTAGGAAACTCAACATTCCTAGCAAGATAAAAAACTTTTTTAGCAATGGATTTGAGCAAACTATTTTTGATATCATACACCAATATTCCGCCAACTACCTGATCAATGAAAGCACATATTTCAAGCATTATTCTATTGCAGAAACGGAACAAATTTGCCAATCCTATAACAATGTAATTTCAAATAACCAAATTACCACACCCGTTTTCAGAACAGGATCGGGAAGTGGATTCCACAGCATCACGGGAGATTGGCACTATCCGAAGAACCATGTCATTGACGATGTTTGGGGAAGCCCTTATGAGCAAGCATATGATTCAAACATGGACAATCCCGATTTTGATAAAGACTATGTAAAGTTTAAAATTCCATTTAAAAACAGAAAGAAAATGGAAGGTGGATTAAAGTGGAAATCTCGTCGCCTTTGTTTTGAGGGCATTGGTAAAAACCGTTATCTTTTTCAGCCGATGGGTTTCGTACAGCTTGTTACCAGTACCTATTATCAAAATGAATTAAAGGATCAAATTGCAGCTAACAAAAAAGAAGCACTGGCCATCAAGGAAAAAGTCTTGCAGGAGATAAAAGCAAAAGAAGAGGCCGCACGCATTGCTGAAGAAGAAGCTAAAAAACCAAAACTGCGCAGCTTGGAAACAGTCAAAAAAGAAAAACAAATAGATGGTGAAGTGATTGGACAGCAAGGAATACAGTTATTCATTAAACCTTTTGTTGAAGGTTTCGAAGACCATAAATTACCCATCCGCTACCCTGCTGGATTACCCACGGGGACAATTGTAATTGTTAGTGCGACGGTTATCAAAGACAAAATACAATTGTCTCATCCTATGAAAAAAAAGTAAAAAAATGAAAAAAACAGCCTTGGTGATCACCATTGGAACCAGAGATATAAGTATCCCCAAAGAAGACTTTATCAAAGTATTTTCCGAAGAAAAATGGGCGTCCATTCACGATCCCAAAGGGAATCAAATATACTCACGGGCATTTGGAAAAATATTGTTACAAGAATATGACAAGCTCTATCAAAAACTAGCATTCCCGATCATAGAGCCGGCCATGGCCTATTGTACAAGAAAGGAAGAAAAGATAAATCACATTATCCTTGTTGCCACAGACCAAGTTGATGCCGAAGAAATTTTCACAAAAAAGGATTCCATTTTTTTTGCACAAATATTACGAAAAATACTGTTCAAAAAGTATAGAAATATTTTGGGGAAAGATCAACCGATAAGGATCTTGACCATAAGAAAAAACGCTGGTTTTCTGGACAACTTGGTTGACTTTTTTGATGACAAAAAAAATGTACCCGAGTTGTATGCTCTTCGGGATCATGCTAAGGTTTATGTTTTAAACCAAGGCGGTATTCCTTCGATAAATACGGCTTTACTCCTTAAATCAATTGCCTTGTTTGGAGCAAGTACCGAATTACTCAGGGTTAATGAAAAAAACCAGAAGTGCTTGCCTCTAAATTTTACCTTACAATTTTTAGAAGCTGACAATAAAAAGTTAATTACCGGTGCCCTTTCAAATTATGATTACAGTACCGTATTAAAAATAGCCAAAAATACTGCTGTTTTGCAGCTTGCCCAATATGCTCTGTCCCGATTGCATTTCGACTTTCAAGCGGCAGAAGATTCCTTACTGGAATTGAGAAAAAGTACGCCTCAACCTGCCTTAAAATTTCTTACAAAATTGGACGGCATCACTTCTTCAAGATTCAACTTACTCCAAGAAATATATGTCAATGCCAGGATAAAGCTCCACCAAAAAGCATACGTAGACTTTTTGTTACGTTGCTTCAGAATTGCAGAAGAGTACGCGAGATTAAATGCTTTTAAACACCTTGACTTTGAGTTTAATCATCTAACATTCGGGAAAGATTTTTCCAACTTTCTCAAGAAACCTGAAAATCGACCCTTGCATACTTTTTTAGAAAAGCAAACTTTCAATAGAAATGATAAGCTAAAATATACTATAGCTAACACACCGACATTCATTGCTATTAATAAATTCTACAACCCATCTATTGTAGCGCATTTAAAAAAAATAAGGACACTTTCCACCATAAGAAATCAAAGTATAGCCGCCCATAATTTTGATCCCGTATCATTGGAAATCATAGAAGATGCGCTTAGGAAAAATAACACATCCTTGCAAGAATTGCTTACAATATTTGATGGTCTCCTTAATTTTTCCACGAATCCATTTGATGAAATAAATAAAGAAATTGAGTTATTGTTATAATTTTATTAATTTTACAGAAAATCTATAATAAATTAAACAAGTGCTATTAATAACGCCACCATTCACCCAGCTCAATACACCCTATCCTGCGACAGCTTACCTCAAAGGGTTCCTCAATACTTTGGGATGTGCTTCCTTTCAAACAGATTTGGGCATTGAAGTTATTTTGGAAATATTTTCCGCTGCGGGATTGCGCAAGGTGTTTGCCCTAGCATCAAATTCCAAGGAAACATTTTCAGAAAACAGCTATCGCATTTTCAAACTTCAGGAAGATTATATTGCTACTATTGATCCGGTTATCCATTTTTTACAACATAAAAATCCAAGCCTTGCCCATAGTATTTCGGAACGCACTTACCTGCCAGAAGCTTCTCGATTTGACGAACTGGAATCGTTGGAGTGGGCTTTCGGGACGATGGGCATAACAGAGCTTGCCCGCCACCTTGCAACACTTTATCTTGAGGATCTTGGGGATTTTATCAAAGAAACTATTGATCCTCATTTTGGATTCAGTCGTTATGCAGAACGCTTGGGGCGTTCCCTCAGTTCTTTTGAAACGATGCATTTGGAATTACAGAAACCGGATACATTGGTTAGCCAAATTCTGGTAAAATTATTGGCTAAAAAAATCAAAAAAGTACGGCCCAAAGTTGTTTGTATTTCCGTCCCCTTTCCGGGCAATCTTTTTGGGGCTTTAAAATGTGGACAGTATTTGAAGGCAAACTATCCTGATGTAAAAATATTGTTGGGTGGTGGTTATGTCAATACAGAATTGCGCAGTGTCACTGATGAAAGATTGTTTGATTATGTGGATTATGTTTCGCTGGATGATGGGGAGGCTCCTTTGCAATTTTTATTGGAACACCTTAACGGTAAACGAAAAAAGGAGGACTTGAAACGGATTTTCATGCGCACCAACGGCGTGGTTTGTTATTATAATAATGCTCCTGAAAAAGATATTCCACAACGTGAAACGGGCACGCCTGACTATAGTGATTTTTTATTAAAAGATTATCTTTCTGTCATCGAAATTGTCAACCCGATGCATCGGCTTTGGAGTGATGGTCGTTGGAATAAGCTTACCTTGGCTCATGGTTGTTACTGGGGCAAATGTTCCTTTTGTGATATTACTTTAGATTATATCAAACGGTATGAACCGATGTCGGCAAGCTTGCTTTGTGACCGGATAGAAACGATTATTGCACAAACCGGGGAAACGGGATTTCACTTTGTTGATGAGGCTGCTCCTCCTGCCTTGATGCGGGATTTGGCATTGGAAATTATCAGACGTAAAATCACTGTTACATGGTGGACAAATATCCGGTTTGAGAAAAGTTTTACTAGGGATGTGTGTATTTTGTTAAAAAAATCAGGCTGTATTGCGGTTTCCGGTGGACTAGAGGTCGCTTCTGACCGTTTATTAGAGAAGATGAAAAAAGGGGTGACGGTAGCGCAAGTGGCAAGGGTGGCCGATGCTTTCACACAAGCGGGCATCATGGTGCATGCTTACTTGATGTATGGCTTCCCGACCCAAACGACACAGGAAACGATTGATGCGCTGGAAATGGTGCGACAATTATTTATGCATCAGGTCGTACAATCCGGGTTTTGGCATTTGTTTGCAATGACGGCACATAGCCCTGTTGGGTTAGAACCGGCTGCGTTCGGGGTTATGAAAGTCGGGCCAGATTTTGGTGGCTTCGCGGATAATGATTTGAGTCATGAAGATCCGGAAGGTTGCGACCATGAATTATTTTCTGAGGGATTGAAAAAGTCGTTGTTTAATTATATGCACGGGGTTTGTTTTGATTTCCCACTATCGGAATGGTTTGATTTTGAAACACCAGCGACAAGTATTCCGGAAGATTATATTGCCAATGCCTTAGGTGACAATGTAGCGGGAAAGCCTCGTCCGAATGCAAGAATTATTTGGTTGGGCAATTTACCGGAAACGGAAATTTTTACGGACGAAGTAGGAGACGAAATGATGCGGTTTTCTTTTTATGAGAAACAAGGTAAGCTCAGTTTTGATCTGGATGCAGATTGGGGCGACTGGCTCAACAATATGTTGTCGAAATGGTCTGTTTTTAAAGAAAAAAATTATTTGTACGCGGAGGCGAAAGCACATTTTGAAGGTGCTGATTTCGGAGATTTTGCGGTGCTTACGGGTTCTCAAGTTTGGGAAGCGTTGCGTGAAAACGGGTTGGTGATTGTTTAGAAAATATTATTGCTTTGTCAAAATTACCGTTTCCAATTTCCCTGTCCGGTTCATTTCAAAAATGATAGAATCCGGTTTAACCAACTTGAGTCTCACTTTTTTTTCAGCCTGCCCATCCTCTATGGTGTGCAAATATTCTCCGGCTATCCAATACTTTCCTTTTTCCTTTATTGATCCATAATCAACCTCGTATAAGCTATCTTGCCTGAAGGTAAAATCCATTTGGTTAGGAATTTTCTTGTTGGATATATTTTCAATCCATGATGCTGTTTTCCAATTTCCGATTAGATGTGTAGCGTCGAAATTAAAGTTCTCCGCACAGGAAAGGAAGCATACCAGCAAACTTATGGTTAATGTTTTTTTTAACATGGTGGTTGATTCATTTAAAAGTTTTTATAAAATTAGTTTAGCCCATCTACATTTCTCTAGTAAAGTTACAATAATATTTCTGTTGTTTTGAACAAAGCATAAATAAAAGAGGTCTTTCAAGTGACAAATCATACCTCCAAGTACCCTAAATCACAATAATAAAAGCATTTTCCTATAAATATAGCCTTCAAAATTTGTGACAAATCCAAAATACTGTACTTGTACAAACCTTGAGATGCCCGTATCTTTGAACCATGAACATAAGGAATGTTGAAAATGACTATCCAACTTTCTCTCCATTCCTAACCAATGTAAGTTACTCTTTTAATTTTAAGTTTTTAACAAATTATTCTAATCCATTTTTTTTGAAATAACAGTTTATTATCCCATGAGCAAGCCGGCAGGAAAGTGATTTCCTGCCGGCTTTTTTGACTCTACATTTATCTAAAATACAATTCATCCATGGCTTAGATTCTCTACCACTATCGCATCATTAATTAAAACGGCTAACAAGGCATCAATACCACGAACAACAGCATCCGCATTCCCCTTATCAAAATAAAGCGGCGGTTTAATTTTGATAACATTATGAAACGGGCCATCCGTGCTCAGCATCACTTTATTTTGAAGGCGCATATTTTGAACAACATAATTACATGTAGCTTCATCCGGTTCTAAAGAAGCACGGTCTTTCACGAATTCTATACCGATAAATAAACCATTGCCCCGCACATCACCGATACATTTATATTTTTTTTGCAACTGCCGCAAACTTGCCATCAAATACGCCCCGACTTCAAGGGCATGTTCCTGCAAACCTTCTTCTCGAATCACTTTCATGACGGCAATTCCGATAGCGCAAGAAACTGGATTTCCACCGAAGGAACTGAAAAACTCCATGCCATTTTCAAAAGACTTCGCCACTTCATCCGTCGTGACAACAGCCGCCATTGGATGGCCATTCCCTATCGGTTTTCCAATGATAACAATATCAGGCTCCACATCATGTAATTGAAATCCCCAGAATTTCTCCCCGACCCGACCAAAGCCCACCTGCACTTCATCGGCCACACAAAGACCACCTGCCGCCCGCACATGTTCGTAAACATTTTTCAGGTAACCTTCCGGAAGCACGACTTGCCCACCACAACCAATAATGGATTCTGCAAAAAAAGCGGCGGGCGGTTTTCCCTCTGCAACCAAATCAGCAATGGCAACCTGTACCGCTTCTGCATACTTTCGCCCTGCCTCCGGATCATCATATTTCCAAGCCCCCCGAAAACCATCCGGCATCCCTATCGGATGAATATGCCCTCTTGCTCCTTCCCC
>JAHDGC010000298.1 GCA_020627865.1 Saprospiraceae bacterium
CCCATCTGGGCAATAGGTACGGGGGTTACGGCAAGCCCAGAACAAGCGCAACAAATGCATGCTAAAATCAGACAGTTGCTCGTCAAAAAATATGGAGAGAAAGTGGCCGGGAAAACTTCAATCCTCTATGGAGGAAGTGTCAAACCTGCTAATGCAGAAGCACTTTTTGGAAACCCAGATGTTGACGGTGGCCTGGTCGGAGGGGCAAGCCTTGATGCCAAGAGTTTTATGGACATAATAGACGCATTTTAGGATTAAAATAAAAAAATTATAACTTTTTTGAATAAACTTAATCAAAAAGTTGCAATTATTGGCTGCAAATACTTAACTTTGGGGTATCTAATCACTTGATTTAAACAAGCAACATGTCAAATATTGTAACTCAAAGATTTATCAAATGTCACGATTTTTTGAAGGAGAATGGTCGCGTAAAGTCAAGTCGACAGTTTGCCATTTCTCTAGATTATTTACCACAAAGCTTAAGTGAAATCCTCAAGGGGAGAAGGGATGTTACTATAGAATTGCTTAGAAAGGCCGTTGAAGTATATAAAATTAGCCCCGTCTTTATCTATATTGGTGATGGTCCCATGT
Source organism: Saprospiraceae bacterium (assembly GCA_020627865.1). Taxonomy (GTDB): domain Bacteria; phylum Bacteroidota; class Bacteroidia; order Chitinophagales; family Saprospiraceae; genus JAHDGC01. The sequence continues at coordinate 592 of JAHDGC010000298.1, forward strand.
TTATGACCGAGGAAGATCACAAAAGTTTTCGGGTATTGACCATTGTTACCAATTCCTCAGATGATGAAAGGATTGTTCATGTTCCGGTTCCTGCACAGGCTGGCTATGCCGCAGAAATGTCTGATCCTACCTTTATCCAAGATTTGCCAACATTTACACTGCCGGACTATAAGTATAAGGTGGGTACACATCGTTCTTTCGATGTCGCAGGAAATAGCATGGAACCAACCTTGTTTGAGGGAGACAAGGTGATTTGTAGCTTTTTAGAGCCATCTTTGTGGGAATCTTCTGTAAAAAATAATTTCGTATATATTATTGTTACTCGTGATGACGTCGTTGTCAAAAGGGTTAATAATAAGCTGAAAGAAGAAAAGTATCTGGAGTTAATCTCGGATAATTCTACATATGAAACTTATAAAGTAACTGCTGCTGATATCCGAGAAATTTGGTATGTTCGTGCTAAAATAAGCCCGTTCTTACCTTCTCCTCAGAATATAGAGGAAAGTCTCAGGGAAGAAGTCCGACGACTACAAAGCACGGTAGCGGATCAGTCTCGATTAATCAATAATCTTAATCTTACCATCGAAAAATTACTACATAAGGAATTGAGTCCCGACCAATAAAATAATCTTACTTAAGTAAGGTGGTTACTACATCTTCCTATTTTGTGAACTCGTATTCCTGATGCCTTTTTTCATTAAAGCGACTGGATAGCTTCAAGCTGACCAGTCGCTTTAATGATTAAAATCCTCATTTTAAATAACTCCAAGCACTATTAGTCCGCAAATTTTTGACTTTAATCCGATTTTTATAATTTTAACATATGGAATTGTTTAATTTCGCGTTTTAGGCAAATAAAACTTTCGTTTAAAATACAAAAGCATAATACAAGAACATGGCAAAATCAATAAATGGTAAGGTCGTTTATCAAGATTTAGGAATGGGCATGTGGGGAATTGTAGATGACAGCGGTACCCAATGGCAACCCATTAATTTTCCAGAACAACTAAAATATAAAGGCGCTCGTGTCGCCGTAATGATTCAAGAATTGGATATGGCTACTACAGCAATGTGGGGACAGCCGGTCAGGGTGCTTTCTTTCCGTACTTTGATGCCTTAAGACATTCCGCTCGAATGACCCTTGATTCTTCATTTCCACAAAAAAACTTTATAATGAACAAACATAATACTTCGTTTTTTTACATAAAACGGGCTTTCCCGCTGTTATTTACCTTATGCATCATAAATCTTGGTTTTGCCCAACCTGACCGCTGGCTACAAAAAGCATCTTATGAGATGGTTATCGACTTTGATGTGAAGAAGCACCAATTTTCTGGAAAACAGGAATTGGTTTACTATAATAATTCTCCCGATCAACTTGATCGTGTTTTTTATCACCTTTATTTTAATGCTTTTCAGCCCAACAGTATGATGGATGTACGCTCTCGCACGATTGATGATCCGGATCGGAGGGTAGGGGATCGTATCTCGAAATTAAAAGATAACGAAATCGGTTATCATAAAATTACTTCTCTCAAACAAGATGGAAAATCTGTAAAATTTGATCATGTCGGAACCATATTGGAGGTGGAATTAGCGACTCCGATTCCCGCAGGGGGAAAAACTGTCTTAAATATGGAATTTGATGCACAGGTGCCCTTACAGATTCGGAGGTCTGGAAGGAATAATAAGGAAGGGATTGATTATTCCATGACGCAGTGGTATCCTAAACTTTGTGAGTATGATTATCAGGGCTGGCATGCGAATCCCTATATTGGAAGGGAGTTTCATGGAGTATGGGGAGATTTTGATGTAACCATAAATATTGATAGAAATTATATTGTTGCTGCAGGGGGGACTTTGCAGAACCCAGAAGAATGTGGTGGTGGCTATGAGTCAAAAGGTATGGAACTAAAGCTTCCGAAAGGGGATAAACTAAGTTGGCATTTTAAGGCCGAGAATGTGCATGATTTTGCTTGGGCGGCTGATCCTGATTATACACAGGTTGTCCATACGGCAAAAGATGGAACCATTTTGCGATTTTTTTATCAGGAAGGAGAGCCTACTGCCGCTTGGGCAGAGCTGCCGGCTACGGTTGATAAAGCACTTACATATATCAATAAACATTTTGGAAAATATCCTTATCCTTCTTATACCGTGATTCAAGGTGGTGATGGTGGGATGGAGTATGCTATGGCGACCTTGATAACGGGGCATCGTCAGTGGATGAGTTTAGTCGGGGTTACGGTGCATGAGTTGTTGCACAGTTGGTTCCAGATGATATTGGGAACCAATGAAAGTTTGTACCCTTGGATGGATGAAGGTTTTACTTCCTTTGCACAGAATGAGGTGATGAAGCATCTTTTTGACCCAGAATCAGATCGCGACCCTCATATCGGGAATCTCGAAAATTATGCGGGCTTTGCATTATCTGGAATGGCCGAACCGTTGATTACACATGCCGATCACTATAAAACAAATCGTGCTTATGGTGTTGGCTCTTATACTAAAGGCTCACTTTTCTTGCATCAAATAAAATACATCATTGGCGAAAAGGCCTTTAGAAAAGGAATGTTGAATTATTTCGATATTTGGAAATTTAAGCATCCCAATCCTAATGATTTTATCCGGATTATGGAAAAGGAATCTGGTTTGGAATTGGATTGGTTTAGAGAATACTTTATTAATACCGTAGAAATGCCTGACTATGGTGTAACTGCCATAGAAAAAGCTGGAAAAAAAGAAACAACAATATCGTTTGAAAAGATTGGTGGTATGCCGATGCCGTTGGATGTGCTGGTTGAACTCAACGACGGGACAAAAAAAATGTATACCATCCCACTTCGGATAATGCGTGGGCATAAGGCAAGTGAAAAGGGAGAATCGCTTGAGGTGATGGAAGACTGGCCTTGGACACATCCTACATATAAAATGACGCTCCCAATTAAAAAGAAGAAAGTGAAGCGGGTTCAAATTGATCCCAATACTCAAATGTTAGATGTCAATAGGGACAATAACGAATTAATCGTAGCACCGTAGCAGTGGAGCCGCGATGCATTACGGCTCTACTGCTACGGAAAAAATAAGCTCCATAATATCATGTGATACAATGGAGCTTATTTTATTATAGCATAGAAACAGTTTACCCAACCATCTCCGTGCCGGCAAAGTGGAAATTTCCTTCAATGTGCGCATTTTCATCAGAATCTGCTCCATGAACGGCATTTTCTCCAATGCTTTTGGCATATAATGCGCGGATCGTTCCTGGTGCAGCCTCGGCAGGGTTGGTTGCACCGATTAATTTTCTAAAATCCTCTACAGCATTGTCTTTTTCGAGAATTGCTGCAACAATAGGACCGCTAGACATAAATTCAACTAACTCACCATAGAAAGGTCTTTCTTTATGAACAGCATAGAATTCTCCGGCTTTCTCCGCAGACAAATGGGTCAACTTCATTGCAACAATACGAAAACCTGCTTCGTTAATTTTAGCTAGGATGGCTCCAATGTGCCCTGCTTTTACAGCATCGGGCTTAATCATAGTGAAAGTTCTGTTACCAGACATATAAACGTATATTTTGTTCGAAAATTTATTCAAAAATCGCACAAAAGTAAAAAAGTAATTCATTCTTGGAAAACCTTATGGAGATAATTTTGGTTTACTCCTTATTTTTTGTCATTTTCGCGGACTATTTATGAATAATAATTTATTTTCATCTGATACAAAGACACTGCCCGGTATGGAAAACATGGAGGGAATCAAGTCTTTTCTAGCTGTTCCTAGGGATATTTGCATTACGTCACACCGTAATCCAGACGGCGATGCTATTGGCTCCTCCTTGGGGCTTGCCTTATTTTTAACAAAGCAAGGCCACACTGTCAAAGTAACCATGCCTTCCGAATATCCGGTTTTCTTTTCTTGGATGCCCCAAATTGATTCTATCATCATATATGATACGGATGTTGAGCACTCCAAGAAAGCACTAGAAGATGCTGATCTTATTTTTGCCTTGGATTATAATTCCCTTGATCGTATTGACAAGATGGGGGAGTATATTCATGGTCTGAATAAAAAGATTGCCCTTATAGATCATCATCTACTTCCGGATATTAATGCTGAGTTTGCGCTTTCCGATACGACAGCCAGTTCCACTTCGGAGTTGATTTATCTATTTATATCTTATTTGGGGGGGGTAGACCAGATAGATAAGGACATTGCAGAGTGTCTTTATACTGGCATTGTAACCGATACGGGTTCTTTTAAATACAGTACCTCGGCAAGGGTATTTCGTATCGTGGGGAATTTGCTGGATAAGGGAGTCGATGATTACACGTTGCAAAATTTAATTTACAATAGTTTACCGGAAAAGAATCTCCGGCTGCTGGGACACTGCCTGATTAATCGGATGGAAATTTTTCCGGAATATCGGGCCGGGATTATCTGGTTGACCAAAGAAGATTATGAAACCTTTGACATCAAGCGGGGAGATACAGAGGGTATTGTGAATTATCTATTGATGATCGGTAATGTGGTTTTTGCGACTTTCATTACAGAACAACCCAATATTGTAAAACTTTCCTTTCGGTCTAAAGGAGACTTTTCGGTACAAGAAATTGCACGGAAACACTTTAAAGGTGGCGGGCACAAAAATGCATCGGGCGGATCTTCCTTCAAGGGGCTGAAGGCTACTTTGTATAAATTGAAATCTTTATTGCCTCAATATAAAGAGGCCTTAAATAATTAAGTGATAACTGTAAATTATTGATTGAATAATTTAACATCGCTACTTAACCATTAAAAAGATCATTATCAATTATGAGAATTACCCTGGCTGTTAGTATTTGTTTCTTTTTGTTGGCCTTCTGGTCTTGCAAAAATGAATCTGCAAACATGGATCTGACCGATTCCGGTTACAGGTATGTACACCATGTAAAAAATGAAGGAGCCAAACCAAAGGTTGGTGATAGAGTTTCTTATCACGAAGTATTGTATAAAAATGATAGCCTTTTGTTTTCCACCCACACTGCCAATAGACCAAGAGAAGTTGTTATTCCTGAAAAATCAGTTTTACCGAATCCAGTACCCCCTTCCTTCGAAGGTATCATGTTAATGTCTATTGGGGATAGCCTTACCGTTTATCAAGATTTGGATACTGTGAAGCAATTACCACCATGGCTCAGCAATGAAGATGAAATTCGTTTCAGCATGAAGTTGCTTACCATTAAATCTAAGGAAGAGGTGGATAAAGAATTGGCGTTACTCAAGGAAAAAGAATCTCAAATTTTCGACTTTAGCAAAGCCAATATTGAAAAATATACTTCCGGACAATTGGATAAAGATATCGTAACAACGGAATCTGGCCTCAAATATATCATCCATGAAGCTGGAACGGGAGAAAAGCCGGCTACAGGAAAAATGGTGAGCGTTAACTACGCTGGTTTCCTTACAGATGGAAAGCCTTTTGATAATTCTTTCAAAAGAGGTTCTAGTTTTGACTTCCCGCTCGGGCAAGGTCGTGTAATTAAGGGGTGGGATGAAGGAATTGCTTTGTTGAATAAAGGAGCAAAGGCAACTTTGTTTATCCCTTATGAGTTGGGATATGGAGAAGCGGGGTCGCCTCCGAATATTCCTCCAAAATCCGAGTTGGTTTTCTATGTAGAACTCATTGACTTCAAGTAATATTTTTTTGCAAAAGCAGAGGCGGGGATAACTTCGTCTCTGCTTTTGTTTATACTAAAGGTTAAATGAACAGTGATCTTTCTAAGCCAGTAAGACCCTGCCTGTTTCTGTAAACACGCAGACAGGATGAAGAAACATTAAGGAAAAACGTGCTTCAGCTCGTTCAGCTTAATTAATCTTAATTCCTTAATGGTTGCAACAAGATGCATACATGTTGAATTGTTTGGAAGGATATCTTTTCATAATTTTTAGTCTATTTCCATATTTTGTAAACCCTAATATTGTTTATTATGACTAATGACCAATTAAAAAGCCTGAAAGACAGGTTGCTGATGTTAAGGAGGTATCTTTGACGTCGATGCAAGATTATTAGAAATAGAAGAAAAGGAAATGCATGCGGCCGATCCCAATTTCTGGAACGATCCGAAAAGGGCAGAAGCGCTCATGCGAGAATTAAAATCAACAAAACACTGGGTGGAAGGGTATAAAAGCGTGGCGTCATCCGTCGATGATACCGAAACCCTCCTGGAGTTTTTTCGAGAAGGAGAAGCCAGCGAGGAGGAAGTGGAGGCCAGTTACCAACAGGCACTGACGGATATAGATGACCTCGAATTTAGGAGTACCCTTAACCAACCGGAAGATGAACTTTCCTGTATCCTAGAAATCAATGCCGGAGCCGGCGGAACAGAAAGCTGCGATTGGGCAGAGATGCTTCTGCGCATGTATCAAATGTGGGCAGAAAAGAAAGGGTTCAAAGTAAAAGGACTGAATCGGCAAGATGGAGATGTGGCAGGAATAAAATCTGCGGAGGTAGAGATTGGTGGCGATTTTGTCTACGGTTTGCTCAAGGGAGAGAATGGGGTACACCGCCTTGTTCGGGTAAGCCCCTTTAATGCGCAAGGTAAACGAATGACCTCATTTGCTTCTGTGTTTGTGCATCCTTTGGTCGATGACCGTATTGAAATTTCTGTCAACCCAGCCGATATAGAATGGGATACCTTTCGTGCAAGTGGGGCAGGGGGGCAGCATGTAAACAAAACGGAATCGGCTGTCCGGCTGCGGCACTTGCCTTCGGGTATTGTCGTAGAATGTCAGGAGGAACGGTCGCAACACCTCAACCGCGAGAAGGCCATCCAGATGCTAAAATCCCGGCTTTACGAAAAGGAGCTGGAACGACAAAGGGAAGAAAAGCAAAAGGTAGAGTCTACCAAAATGAAGAATGAATGGGGTTCCCAAATCCGGAGCTACGTGCTGGATGACAGAAGGGTAAAGGATCATCGGAGTAACCACCAGACGAGCCAGACGGATGCGGTTTTAAATGGTGATTTGGATGCTTTTTTGAAAGCCTATTTGATGAGGAGTAGTGTTTAATTTGTAGTATTGCAAATGCGTCGTAGCGTCGTAATGCTTACGACGATTGGGTAATACTTTACAACATGACGACATTATCATAAATCCATTTTTCGTATGCTGGATTTGCTGCCACTTCAAATTTCATGATGCAAGGCACTTCATAGGGATGAATTTGTTCGACCACGCGCACAAGTTCATCCCATTTTTGTGGGATAGTTTTAACAATAGATACCCATTCCCCCTCATGTTCGATATTCCCCTTCCACCAATAGGCGCTGGTCATCGGGAATATGTTCGCACAGGCAACTAGTTTTTGTCGCAATAATTCATCCGCTACCTTCTGGGCGGCTTGTTCGTTACTGTGGGTAATATAAATGGCAAGGAAACTCATCGTAAAATATTTAACTGCGTAATAATTATCTGATGCAAGATGTCAGATCGCTTCGCTGTCAGATGTCAGACGCATCCATAGCTTAGCTTTGGCAGATTGCTAAATTTCTAGCAGTGCAGCGTCTGACCTCTGACAGTTTCGCTTGCGAAACGATCTAAAATCTAACATCTAAAGTCTAACATCTAAAGTCTAACATCTAAAATCTAAAATCTAAAATCTAAAGTCTAAAGTCTAAAATCTAAAGTCTAAAGTCTAACATCTAAAGTCTAACATCTAAAGTCTAACATGCAATATAACAAATCTATTTTTCTT